>NZ_JTEV01000013.1 GCF_000786105.1 Bdellovibrio sp. ArHS | reverse complement strand
TCTTTTCCTGTTCGCAGATATAGTGCTGAACAACTGTTGCTGAACTAAATCCAAAACACACACCAAGAGAATCTTGTGACCTTACTCGGGGCATATTTCCTATTACAGTTTCAGACTCGTTTACCGGAAATTCTGTCGGCGATACTGGAACAAGGGTTGATGTCAGGCTTCCAAAAGAGGTACAGGACCAAAGTAGAACCACAAAGGCTAGTTTATTATTCTTCATAACTCATAGCCTACAATATCTAAATAAAAATGCTTTATAATTGTTGTGTGCCACGAAAAAATTGGTCAGTAGTCTTATGTTTGTTTGTCATTGCTGGACAGCCACAGTTCGCTCGTGGCTCCACTGCTTCATATTCGACTTTGGCTTTCAAAACTTTTGTTAAAGGGAATCATTCTCTTACCGTTTATCGTTCTTCAAGCGGTGTTGTTTCGTATTCCCGTAATGGAAGTACCCTAACGCTTATAAAGGGTAAGGAAAATATCTTCAGCTACTCAACCCGTAAATTTGGGAAAACCTTTGAATTCTATTTTAAAGTTGACCCTTTTGGTGGATACGTAAAAAAGGTGGGTCTCATTTCTTTTATTGATAAAGCCTATTTCAATGAAAAATGTGACGAGAAAACTCATCTTGAGAAGATTGCCAAACAGATTAAGGAAATTGCTAGCTTTAATGCTGAATTTGACCTCGAAAGTAATTTTGATCCGAAGTGTGCTGAGAATCTGGTTAAAAGCAAAAATCTTCTGTTGAGAACGACCTTAAATGATTATCTTACACCGCAGGATTCATACTTTATAAAGTGTTTAAATAGTCCAAAAGCCATGGAGCGTATTGGGAAAATACCAGCTTTGAGAAGCACATTGCCATCGATGCTAAATAAATACTTCGAAGATCTAAAAAATGCGAAAGATGGGAAGCTCAATCTTAAAATCGCCTGCGAACCCGCCGATGCGAATACTAGATACAATGCGAAATATGATGACAAAAACAATTCAATTGTCTTTCCAACCAAAGATGGCGCCCTAAGCATTAGTGAGTGCCAGAGGCAAGATTCAGTATTACAACACGAGTACATGCATCGCCTCGGTCTTAAAAACGAAAAACAAGTCGGTATGTTAGATGTGATATGCGGAGAGGCGAATGATTTAGAAGGTTTGAAAGAAGAAAAATGCTCTTCCCAGTTTAGCATGAAACAGTGCATAGACAATCCTGATAGCTGCAATCAATCGGCCGTACCAGAGGCTATTAGGCAAGCTGTGAGCCAGGAAGCAAAGAAGGATAGGGAAGTCGCGGTACCCACGCTTAAAGAAGAAGTTAGGAATATCAAACTCGAAAATGTCGCCCTAGAAGCACCGTCAAAGGTAGCTCCGGTCCAAGTGGCCTCTAACATAAGCGGTAGAAATGGTTCGGGCGTGACCTCTCAAGAAAGTGATTTCTTTTCAACAGGCGCTTCCAAGTCTTCAGCGTATAGTTACCAATCTATTGGTTCCGTCATGCAAAACAACTTCAATAAAGTGGCTTCCATTGCCGATAAAGCTATCGCAGCCACAGTCACTCCAGCCGTCGCGGCGACAGAGGCCTTCAATAGTGACAGCAAAGTGGAAACTAAAACTCACGTCCGCTTTCCAGCAAGCTCCAGCGGAGTCGAACCAGACGAGTATATAGCTGAAGAAATTGTGGCCGACAAATTTGGAACCACAGTTGAAAATGTCCGCAAGTTAAGTAATTCCACGGTCGACGCACAGCCGGGCATCAGCTACTCACCCGAAACAAGTGTTTCCACCGAATTGGGATCAGGTGGGAGTGTAAACGCCAATAGCACAAGTGTCGCGAGTCAACCTTTGCCTTCGAGATCTTCCAATAAGAAGTCCGTGAACGATAAGCCAAAAAGAAGAGTTGCGTCAATTCCAGAAGTAGATCCATTGTTCAGACAACAAGAGATAATGGGCGACAACTATTCTTCCCTATCCCAACGATATTCGGATAGAAACTTCGTTCAAAGCATGGAACAGCAGAATATTCGTATCGAGATAATTAAATTGAAAACATCCATCGGCTCACAACTTCCTGATGCGACAATTTTTGTTGATACTGGTCGCTCACTATTAAGAAAGAAACATTGATGAAAGCGATTTTAATACTATCTGTTTTGTTGACATCCTATTCCTACGCATCCAAGCCGGCTAAGCCGAAACTAAAACCTGGTCAGTACGCCGTTTTTATGAACGAAACATACCGCGTTGTTGAATCCGTAACCAAAGATCAATTAGTTATAAGCAAAAATTGTGGGTCATCCTGCCTGGCAATTAACGCCTTGAAGAAAAAAGAAGCACTGCCAAGGGCTCCCCATTCGGCGATGCAAAATCCAGCGGCACAATATTGTAAAGCTGTCGGCGGCACCAATTTAATTGCCATCAATTCTAATGGTGCCGAAGAAAACTTGTGTACATTCTCTGATAACTCATTCGTGAACTCCTGGGATCTTTTTTATAAACGCTTTCCTAAGTCTAATTTAAGATGAGGTTAGTAAAAGACTTACTTAAACTTGTCATTTTAATGAGCGTACTTTATGTGCCTCCGGCCATAGTGTTTTTTGATTACGTCCGGAAGAACGCTATTGAAAGTGAGCTGGAAGAACTCAAAGGCTCCTTAGAGTCAGTTTTTACATTAGTTGAATCTTTGCAATATGCGGGCTTCTCCGCTGATATTTGTAATCAACTGAAGTCTGAGGCCCGAGCCGAAAGAATCGCGTTCTTTTCATATAGGTCAAAAGAGGCTTCTTGCTCTATTCCCGATGATCTAACGCCGGAGTCTTTTCCTACTGAACCTGGGCCAGAACTTTATACAAGCAAAAGTAACGGGACAGAGCTTACCTACTCCAAAAGAAACTTTTCTGATTCCGTTATATCTATCGGGTTTCAAAAACCAAAAGAGCACTCTCTTGGGTACTACGTGATTAACTCTAAAAATGTTTTGACAGACATTTTCATCGAGCTATTGCTTGTAATGTGGTTCATTATCGCAACCTTCGTTATAGTGGTCTACTTCAACCTTCAACGTACCAAGCAAATTCTGACAGGATCTTCAAGAAAACAAAGCTTTCTTCACAAAGCTGCATCCATCTTTGCTACGGATGACATTCAAACTCTCAAGCAAGTGAGTTCGGAAATAAAAACCCAACTCGATAAGCTAGAATCTGGAGAAATGTATATTGAAACGAATTTGCAGTATTCGGTATTGGCCGAAATAAAAAATGAAGTTTTGTCCGGAAATAAAGTGACATTCCCAATCTCATTTGAAGGCACGGTTGTGCGCGTAGATATAAACGGATATTCGCAAATCATGCAAACTATGACTCTGGAAAAAACCCGAGAAATAAATGTATCGTTTAAGTCTATCGCTGCGGAGCTTGCTTACAGGTATAAAGGACTTTTTGAGAATTCCGCCGGCGATGAGGTGGTTTATTGCTTCCGCGGTGAAAATAGAATCAGAAGAGGCATGGCCTTCATTCGCGATCTTTCAATAGAATTTTCGGAAGCAATGGAGTCTAAAGGTTTAAAACTATTCGTCAAGGGAAGTGTTTATGATTCGCCCATGTTGATGGATTTGGGCATGAATAGACTGGAATTCGATGGCTTATCACTTCTTTATACGAATAGAATGTTTGGTTCTCTGGAGATCAAAGACCAAAATGTAATGATACTTCCATCTGAGCTATATCTACTAGGGAATGAGTTTGGCTTAACATCAAATGAAACACACATTTCTGCAAAAGGAATGAAGCTGAGTGTTCATTACATAACTTCGTTTCATGACCATACTGATCCTGAATTGCTTAAATCGGATAAGCATATTGAAGCTCTGTTAAATAGAGTTCATACCGAAACAGAAAGCTCTTTTGAAGAGATTTTAAATTTAGGAACTTCACTTCGACTGAAAAAATCATCGGACAGGATAAAATTCGCATGGATCAGCGCCGTCAAATTCATCATTTCAAAAAATGATCTTCGGCAAACAATGCCTCAGTACCTGCCTACCCTAATTTCTTTAGGCCCGGTTCTTTTGCCTAATCAATGGGACGATGAGTGCTCAAACATAGTAAAACAAGCAACGGAACTTTCACAAGAGAGAGTCTCTGAAAATGCAATTGATGCTCTATTGAAGCTTGATCTTTATAATGTAGCAGCGGGAATTAGCGTCCGTAAGGGCTCAAAACGACTCGTTGCAAATGGTCTCTTGGCAGAAGCTCTCGCGCGGCCAACAAATGCAAATGTAAAACGACTGCGTATGCTCGCTAGCTCTTCTTCCATTGAGGAAAAGGCTAGCGGTCTTTTCGCTTCAGCCCAGCTCGTGGATATTTACAGGAAGAAAAAGATTAAAGAGGGAATTGTGTTAAGTGAGTATAAAGAACTCATAAAGATACTTAAATCCGAATTATCGAAGACGAAATCATCGCCACGCGTTTTAAGTAAAATCAGAGAAGCGCTAGACAGTCTATGAAAAAATATTTAACTCTGATCCTTCTCTTTATTGTCGGCTGCGTAGATACTGTGAAATCAGTCAGTGGAGATTTCTCCTCGGAAGAGCGTGTATGTACTTCAACTGTGTTGGTTGTCGGCAATGAGGCCTCTGGCTGGTCTGAATTTCCATTCAATCAAAAGTGTCCGTCGGACCAAATGAACGAAATCGCCGAAGCAATCAAACGTCCACTAATGAAGAAGGTTGAAGCTAAAGTTGAGTTAGGATGTTATGTGAACGGAAAAAGAACTCTATTGATGTCAAAGTCCTATGAAGGCTATAGAAAAATTTGCAGTGAGTCTGCTGGATATTGTCGGGGTGAGTTCCGCCCCAAAGGTCTATTAGAATTTCAATCTGAAGCAGATTTGATTTCATCTTACTGCCGTTTCGCTCGTCTGAATTAAAAGAAGTAATTTCATCAATTTTACTTAATGACACCTTTGCTTTCCCTTTAAACGAGCAGTGACTAAAAAAGTCTTCATGGCAAACCCAGTGATTAAGGAAGAAGACTTTCTTTTAAAGCCTCATACCGATTCTGCACTTTTTTCCAAATATTACTGTGGGGCCCAGTAATCCCATCAATTCCGGCTTCGTCCGCTGAACCAGCTAGCCCGATGGGCATCTTAGGACTAAATGCCTTGGGAAGGAACTTTCTTAAGTCTGGACTATCTTGCAATCCGCTATTAGCTGCTTTTATCTTTTCAACGGATTTGCCATTTTGATCAAGATTAAGCTTTTCATAGTGCTTTTCTTTAGGAGTTCTGCCACTCTCGTAGAAGCCACCGAGTACAGGCGAATCGGGGATTTTTTTATCCTTCAATCTCTTTTGTAAACCGGGTCTTAAATTCGGCAATGCTAAAGAGGCGCCGCCGCCCTGCATGCCGTCCACCATATCAGCAGAATAGTCACTGCGGCCAGTATTTGCGGGCATTCTTTGTCTTGCCGATAGCGCATCTCCATCCACGATGTGCCCGCTCTGGCTGATTGGACTTCTTCTATCGGTGCTCGGCAATGGTTTTACATCTTCGTGCGCCACTTGCCCTAATCGACATACTGGATCGTTTGGAGTTTTTGAGCAGATGCAGACTTTATTAGAAGCCATAACAGGGTTGCTACAATCCATTTTTTCTTGGGCGGAACAGCCTGGAAAACTTGGATCGTTTTTGCATATTTCCGGTGTAGTCCCTGTTCCTGTTGTCAGCATCGCACAAGACTGCGCATTAGACTGGATTAAGGCGTAATTTTGTAATGCTGCATTCGCCTCTGCCATTTTCGACGAAAAGGCCCGACAAGAGCCCAAGTTTCCGGTCATGGCTTCACGCGCTTCGCCCAAAACGCTTGCTGAAGCGGTACCGCTTTTACAGCGCGGGGTTAATGAAGCTGAGCACGCCGATACACATGCTGCAATCCCACCATTACATAGCTGACGATATGCCATTAAAGCAGCATTTGCGCCTTTCATGTACGAGGCCATCTTGGTGCAGCTCTCTTGAATGCCCATTGCACTTTTTTGACCGCCAAGAATGGCCGTTGTGGACGCAAGATTTGAAAGCTTGTCGTTAAGAGAACCGCTTTCATCACAAGATGATTGTGCCTTTAGCGTTGCGGATTCGCATACAGAGATTTCCGCATCAAAATTTTCCGTGCATGTTGATGTCGTCTCCCCGTGTATACCGCTCGAAGAAGTTCCATCAGTTGTCATATCATTGTCTTTTGCATTGTAAGATGAAGATTCTGGAATTAGTCCCGGTGTTTCTTGATCTGTAGGCGGTGGTAATTCAGGCATTAATCCAAACGGAACTGAAGCTTGATCGTCCTTTGGACACTCTGCAACGCATTTATTGTATTCAGATTGACGCCAGCTTTCAGTTGTAAAGGGAATATAAAGCAGCTCATCACAATCTTCGAGGCATGAGCTAGCCGCAAAGCCGTTTTTACACAAAAGAAGGGCAACTACAATAAGAGCTATGAGCTTCATATTTTAAACCTATTGGAAAGGAGGAGTCTTCCTAACAGTGATTCACCTTCGCGCATCTCGATGTCCTGTCTAAGTTTGAGACAACACATGCTGTCCTCATGAAATAAGTATACGACCAGATGTATAAACTAACAATTGTTAATTAAAGATCGTTTCTTTTTAAGCTTCATGTAGTAGAAGTCTGGCTCTCGGAGTTTTGAATGAAAGTTTTTTCTGTAAAGTTTCTTATCTTCTGTTTGTTTGTATTTTCTGCGTGCTCTCAGAGAACTGATACGATTTCTACAGCACCACAATGGGCAATATTCAACGGTGAACAAGTTATCGAGTCGTCTGTATTGGCGAAGAATACTGTTTTAATTGTTGCCACATATTACGATGTATCTGGAAAACAGGGCGCCGCTGGTTGTACAGGTATAGTAGTTACAAAACGACACATTCTGACCGCAGCCCATTGTATATATAAAAACAACTCGGAGATGAGAAGCGTCACGCATTATGTAATTCAAAAAGCAGACCTAGCCGGTGCAACCAGAGGTGACTACATTTATGCACCAAAATACAGAATTCATGAATCTTATGATGGCAGAAGTGGTTCACATGTGAAAAACGATATCGCTGTACTTTTGTTAGATCGCGAACTTAAAGGTGCACTGCCAGCAAAACTTGCTGTGGACAATTCGGAATTCCTTCCTCTAAAAGAGGTTTACGTAGCCGGGCACGGTCGCCATAACGAAAATCTACTTGATCACAAGCTACGAGTTACACAACTAACATTGGCTGAGATTGAGCTTTCCAAAGAGGTTTGGCTTAAACCATCAAAAGGTTGCCCATTACAGGGTGATTCGGGAGGGCCCGCATTTATTCTAGGCAATGACGGAACACCGTTGGTGATTGGAGTTGCCTCCACGCTGTCAGGAGAAAGTTCGGTTTTAGGACCGTGTCGGGAATATGCCCGGTATTCCCTTGTGAGTGAATATCAGGATTTTATACGTGAGGCTCTAAAAGAGCTTCAGTAAGTCGTTCGACTTACTCAAGATCTGCTTCAGTTTTCAAAATTCCGCAGGAGTCTCCTTTTGCGATGCTAAACAATTCATTACTGTTCACACCAAAATCTTCTCTGAAAGTTGCAGAGGCCGATGGCCGGCAGAATGGGAGGGACCTCGTGTAGTTCAACATGGATTTTTTGTTCGCGAGAGTCTGGGAAACATAGTGCTTAGGATAGTCATTCAAAGGTTGCCAATTATATCCGAGGCCACGATTATTGCCGGTTCCAATATACCCCCCCTTCGAATTTAGGAGCTGTTTCATTTTCCAAATAGCACAATCAATATTTTTTTTATCATTTATCGTGTCCGAGTGAGTTCTTAAGTTTGAACAATCCCCTATCGACATACTGAACAAACCATTACTGCTACTGCCTTTAGATGCACCAACAGTTTCTGCAAATGACTGAGTTGATCTGAAAGCACTTTCTTGCTCTGCAAGTTTCGACGCAAAACAAAGCCAGAACGTCTTTCGCTGCTCATAATTGAGGGTTTTAAAGCTCGGACAATACACATGCGCATCTTTGGGTTCAAAATGGGCTAGACCTTCCCGATCGATTGCTTGCATGGTATATCCAGTCCACAAACCACCTTTAGAGTGATATTGCCACACTGGCAATGCGGCTCCTACGGGCGGTTTTGGTCCTTCATAACTGGCCTCACAGTTTGTGCATGAGCTTGCCGAAGAACGGCCCTTCCCAAAAAGGGACCCGATTTTGCTTCCCACTCCAGAAAAAAAACTAATTGTTTTAGACATCGCCAGAGTTTCACGAGAACAAGAAATGACTGTGCAACAGAAAATCAAAGCCAAAAAAATCTGCTTCATTATTTAGTCCCCTCTTCGGGAGTCCCGGCTTCTACGAGCTCATAGTCCCCATCCTTGGGCGTTTGGTCTTTTGAGCTTTGCGGTAAAGACACAAACTTTCTTTTAGCTGGACAATAAACGCATTTTTCTTCTTTAGAGTATTCCGAACATTCACCCGCCCCTTTATAGCTCATCAAATTGGGGTCCTTCGCAAAAACTGTAGAACTGAGCAGAACGAAAATACACGCGATTTTGAACATTGAAATATCCTTAATATAAACTATTTTATATTAACACCTCAGTCTAAGTCGAAAATTTTTTCTTTTACAGGACCCTAGCTAGCCTTGATACTGATTCTATCGGGGAGTACACATGCCGAAATTTCTAACAATTGTATTCTTATCGCAATTGGCCTGCACATCGTTTGCAATGGTTGATTCCTCAACAGGTGCTTTCACACACTCCTGGATAGACTATGAAGGTAAGGGTCTAGACCTAAAACTTAAATTAGAAAGAACATATAACAGTAGGTCAAATCATGTCGGATGGTTTGGGCACGGATGGTGTTCCGATCTAGAAACAAACATCATCGCTAGCGAAACAACCGTCTCAGCTATTCATTGCGGTGACGGCCAAGAGACGGTATTCAAAAAAAGTGGTTCACTGTATAAATCCAGTTTTTTAGCTGCCGGTATTTTCCGAAAGGTCTCTTCAGGTTGGATCAGAACTCTGCCAGATGGAACTCAAGAGAGTTTTTCCCTCTCCGGCAGGCTACAAGAGGTTAAAAAGGGGCAGGATTACTTAGCTTTAAAATATTCTGAAAAGGGTCATTTGAAAGAAGTCATCGATAGCGGTGGCCGGCACGTGCAAGTTATCACTTCTCCGACTGGCCTAATAACCGAAATCAATTTCTTAAGTAAAAATAAAAAAGGCATCTCGTTTAAAGAGACAATCGCCAAATATACTTACAACGGGACCGATTTAATTTCTGCTTTAAATTCATGGGAAAATTTGTATTCGTATGAATACGATAAAGATCACAATATGATAAAAGCCGTTTGGCCTGAAAAGAAGACAGTCAATATTTCTTATAATTCAAATGATTGGGTAAAATCTGTCAGTGGATCTGGTATCTGTGATGAACAATACGACTATAAAATCGATAGCATAAATCAACCGCCTAAATATGCGGTGAGTGTCCGAAAGCTATGTCCTAACGACGTCATTATCGAGAGAGCCTACTCTTATTCTTATTCTCTAGACAACAAAAGACTCGTGGCCGCTGAGTTGGATGAGAATGGAGTTCAACGAACCTTTAAATATGATGATTTAGGTAATGTCATTGCCGTAATTGAAAGGAGGCCTCGCGGCGATATAACTTCTAATATTACAAGGAACGCTAACGGGCACATAATTCAAATTTCTAATCTTTTTGAAACAAGAAAATACGCCTATAAACGGGGCCACAGTCGGGATTTAGTTGTCGAAGCATCTTTCGAAGATGTCGTAATGGGAAAAGTTATCCAGACCACAATATACCGATACGCCTATGATGAAAATGATCGAATGGTATCAGTTATTCTCCCCAATAACGACCGACTCTTTGCGAAGTACAATGACTTCGATCGAGTCGAGAAGATAGCGCTCAAAGATCTCGAAATAGAGGTCGTTTATGAGCACCCTGACGATGTTAAAGGAATCCGCTACAATGGCAAAGTTTTGCCTTTGGAGATCTACGACAAAAAATTCTCGCCAAAAGAAATCTCTGCCGTTGAACTATATTTTAGCTTTGTGAGAGGTGAAAAATTGGCAGTGCCTTACTACTAAATGCACCGGTGAGCCTTTGCGAATGCCGCCCCGACTTATCTAAGATCGCAGCAATCTTTTAGAATTCTACTGCAGCATCGGCAGTTCTTGCCGATTGCTACAAAGCCAGTCGTGTAAAGATAGAATCAAATCGCCGCGGCGGATGGGTTTTGTTAAGACGGCGTCGCAGCCCGCACGAAGGCACTTTAAGGTTTCCTCGCGAGTGGCATGAGCGGTCAAGGCAACGATGGGCGCGGTAAAACCATTTCGACGTAAACGCTGGACGGCTTCATACCCGTCCATAAGCGGCATTTGAATATCCATTAGAATCAAATCAATATGGCGTTCAAACGCCAATTCTAAAGCTTCGATGCCACTGCCTGCCTGCAACAAGGAAACATTAAGGTGGCGAAGATATCGGTCGATTAACAATCGATTGTCACTAACATCGTCCACAATCAAAATAACTTTACCCTCGAAAGAAGAGCCCACTAATGGTTCGATTGATGCTGTACTGGTCACAGGCGAGTGCGTGACCGTCCCCACCTCCTCCAAGACCAGAGTGATTTCAAAGACGGAACCGACTTGGACTTCCGAGGAAATCAACTTCAGATCGCCACCTAGCTTTTGCGCCAACTGCTGTGAAATAACCAAACCCAATCCTGTTCCGCCAAAGCGTCGGGCTGTGGAAACATCGGCCTGAGCAAAAGGTTTAAAAAGCTTTTGCACTTCATCCACCGTCAAGCCCATCCCGGTATCGCGCACCGTGAAAGTGATCTTGCGGGCCTGGCAGGATTCCCGGTCAGAAACGGCATCCTCCACTTTCACCTTAACATCCACCTGACCTTTGCAAGTAAATTTGATTGCGTTGCCAATCACATTGAAAAGAATCTGCTTAATGCGCAGTGGATCTGAAACAAACAGAAGATTTTCTTCAACTGACTGCACGTTCAGAGCGATGCCTTTTTCAGTGGCCCGAAATGCCAGAACGGCTTCAATATCTTTAAGAAGATCCAATAACGAGAACTCTTTTTTCTCAAACTCCAATCGCTGGGCTTCAATTTTGGTCAGATCCAAAATGTCATCAATCAAACGCAGCAACAGCTCTCCATTTCGGCGAATCACTTCTAAGAATTCGTGCCGTTCGGACTCGCTTAATTTGTCTTGTGACAAAATATCAGCGAATCCCAAAACCGCCCCCAAGGGAGTGCGAATTTCATGGGAGATATTGGCCAAGAAATGACTCTTCGCCAAGTTGGCCTCTTCGGCTTTCTTTTTCAACAACTCCATTTCATGGACTTGCTTGTTTAAGAGTCGTCGCTGCTGTTCTAAAAGGACAAACGTTCGCACTTTGCTACGGACCGCATGGGGATCTAATGGTTTAAAAAGAAAATCTACGGCGCCGGTTTCATAACCTTCGAAAACCACCGAACGATCCTGTTGTCGCGAGGTCATTAGAATCATCGGCAAATGTCGGGTTTTCTTCAAAGCACGCACCAAGCGAGCCAACTCAAAGCCACTCATCCCGGGCATTTGCACGTCCATCAAAGCCAATGCGAAGTCGTGATTCATCAAAAGCGACAACGCCTCTTCCGCACTCTTCGCCGAAAGAACCTGAATGTCTTCACCTGAAATCAAGTGGGACAGAAATAGAATGTTCTCGTGATGGTCGTCCACGATGAGTAGCTTGGTTTTCTCCATGCAACTTTTCCTTTGATTCGATGAATAGAGATCCCGCGGACGTGCTATTGAAATTGATCTCATTCTTTTTAATATCGAATCTTGGTAGAGGACTTAACACAACCTATTTGGAATATCCAAAGCAAACAACATAGAGCGTGCGGGCGGCGATCAAGTTCCGGTAAAGCTCTGCAAAGAATTTTTATGATACGGTCAAGAAAAACGCTCAACTCGAAATTACCCATACAAGACACAGCGATTTTTAAAGCTACACAAAGCCTTTTCCTGCGAAAATACACCTTTACGTTTTTACAATATGAAGAGAATTTGGCAGATGCGCATTTTGTATAAATCCATAAGCAAAGCTTTCTTGAAGAATGTCGGTGTGGCCGCGTGCTAGCCTGTGCCTATGAAAATGAAGATGATGCCTTTTCTGCAACGCTTGCATAGCGACCGGTTTTTAGACAAGCTAAGCAATGATAGAATTCTGGATCTTGCGGCAGCGCTTTCCTATTATACGGCCCTATCTTTGGCTCCTCTGCTTATTCTTCTAATTACCTTCGTTTCGTTTCTTGGCATGGATTTTAAGACCGAGATGATTGCTGAAATTAAATCGCTGGTGGGTTCCCAAGCGAGTCAAGCGATCACAGCCATCGCCATGAATGCCGACAAAACACCGACGGTCAGAGACTGGGCCGGCGTCGTCGGCGTCATTACGTTGCTGTTTTCAGCCGGTGCCATTTTCGGACAGCTTCGCGAATCGTTGAATGTCATTTTCGAAGTCGAAAGTCCGACTGAAGAAAGCAAGGAAGAGGGCTTATTAAAAACCTCGTGGTCTTTTATAAAGAAAAAGATCTTCAGTATGGGGATGGTTCTTGCTTTTGTTTTTATTTCGATGGTTTCACTGGTTATTTCTTCCATCATTTCACTTGTGCTAAGTGGTGCCGCCGCCATCATCGGCCAAATTGCCAACTTCCTGATTTCGCTTTTGATATTTTCACTTCTATTCGCGGCCATTTATTACTTTTTGCCACAAAAGAAAATGCGGTCGGTCGAAATCATGACCGGAGGACTTATCACGGCCATTCTTTTTTCGATTGGAAAGACTTTGATCGGTCTTTACCTGGGACAAAGCGCCGTGGGCTCGTTGTACGGCGCCGCGGGGTCTTTGATCGTGCTTTTGATGTGGGTGTATTATTCCTCTATTATTATTTTTTTGGGCGCGGAAATCGCCAACGAGATTCACAAAGTCGACGAAGAACAGTCTTCCACTTTGACAAAAACACGCGGCTAAAAGAAGATTTCATTCTTCCAACCACCGTGAGGTTTTTATGCGCGAATTCTATCCGACGATCGAGCCCTATAATTCTGGGATGCTTAAAGTTTCTGATATCCACAGTCTTTACTGGGAAGAATGCGGCAATCCCAATGGGAAGCCCGTAGTTTTTCTACATGGCGGCCCCGGCGGCGGCGTCGCTCCTGACCATAGACGCTTTTTCGATCCCAAAACTTATCGCATCATTTTGTTTGACCAGCGCGGGTCCGGCAAATCCACTCCTTGTGCGGAATTACGTGAAAACAACACCTGGGAGCTTGTAAAAGACATTGAAACCATTCGTTCGATGCTCAACATCGATAAGTGGGTGGTCTTCGGAGGAAGCTGGGGCTCGACACTTGCGTTGACATACGCGATTTCTCATCCAGACAAAGTAAAAGCCCTGGTCTTGCGCGGAATTTTCTTATGCCGTCCTTCAGAAATTAAATGGTTCTATCAAGAAGGGGCTTCTGAAATTTTCCCCGACGTGTGGGACGAGTATTTGAAACCGATCCCCATGGCTGAACGTCACGACCTAGTGACGGCATATTATAAACGCCTGACTCACGAAGATGCAGAAACCCGACTGCAAGCGGCCAAAGCTTGGAGCAAATGGGAAGCAGCGACGTCTCGTCTAATCGTCGATCAACACTCGATCGATGAATTCGATGATCCGGAATATGCCTTGAGCTTTGCCCGCATCGAATGCCATTATTTTACGAATAACGCCTTCTTCTCGACCAACAATTGGATTCTTGAGAACATCGAAACTATTCGTAAGATTCCAGCCGTGATTGTGCAAGGGCGGTACGATGTCGTCTGCCCGGCCCGCTCTGCCTGGGACCTTCATAAGGCATGGCCAGAGGCAAAATTTACAATCATCCCTGACTCGGGTCATGCGGCGGCAGAGCCCGGAACGCGCTCAGCTCTGATTGAGGCCACAGACAGCTTCAGACATCTGTAAGAATTTCAGCCAATAAGGGGGCCAAGCGCCCCTTATGGAACGCATAAGTATTATGATGTTGTAAAGTGGTTCCAAATTGGGTTTATTAGCTTCACGCACCGCATGGGGTTATACGGTGCGAACTATCCGGGGGGATACGTGAAGTTGAATAAACTTGTTTTGGCGGGGCTCGTTTCAAGTTTGGCTTTAACAGCTTGCTCACCTCAAGCTTCTAACCAAGGTGAAATCCAGACAACAGGAGAAGGAATTATCGGCGGCTCTGTCGTTGCGGCCGGTGATAAAATCCAAGAAAGCATCGTGGCTGTTTACGATGCGGCAGAAGGTCAGCTTTGCACGGGCTCTCTTCTGCCAAATAATCTCGTTCTGACAGCAGCTCACTGTATCGGTCATGACTCTGAAGCGATGTACGTATTCTTCGGAACCGAGGTGAATGGGAAAGCGCAACGTCGCCGAGTCGACAAGGTTGCTATCTCTTCCTTGTGGGAAACGCGTCAGTACGAAGACTTCGATACGGGTGATATCGCTTTGATGCACTTCCAAGGCGACGTTCCTGCAGGCTACAAGCCGGCAACGTTCCTGTCGGAAACAAACAAAAAGCTTCTTAAAAAAGGCGCGAAAGTAGTTCTTGCTGGGTACGGGATCACCGACGGCGTTACGGGAGACGGCGCTGGCAAGCTGCGTATGACATCTGTTAAAATTGCAGATCCTAAATTCAGCGTGACTGAAATAAAATTGGATCAGACAGACGGAACCGGCGCCTGCCATGGCGACTCGGGCGGTCCAGCTTACATCGAAATTAAAGGAAAATTCTATCTTTGGGGTGTGACGAGCCGAGGAGTTGAAGACAGCGCCAACGATTGCTCCCAATTTTCCGCCTACACCAGCGCCCTAGCGCACAAAGTTTGGCTGAACAGAATGGCGAATAAGCTTTCTGTATCCTTAACAAATCCTGACCCTACGAAATAATCTCTAAAAAAAATCAGAGTAAAAAAATTTTAAAACCCGAAGGGCTGCTACAAAAATAGCGGCCCTTTTGTTATTCCATATCCCTATTCTTGTTTTGGGGAACTATGAAAACGCAGTTGTACGTATGCTCATTGCTTGTTTTTGCACTGTCCGCCTGTGGAGGGCCGACAGAAGGTGATCTTGAAAACATCACTTCTGACAACGCCATTATTGGCGGCAAAGAGACCACCAAAGACAATGTGCTATCCAAGTACGTGGTTCTTATTCACGACGCCCCTACAAAAAACTATTGCACGGGAATCTTAATTAAAAAGAATGTCATACTGACTGCCGCCCACTGTGTTCCGGGAAGTGCCGCGACCCTTTCGCTAGCATTCGGCCTAAGGCCCTTGGCTGGACAATACATTCTTCGTCAAGCGATTCGGGCTATTCCTCATTCTGAATTTAAAAAACAAAATGCCAACGATCGGGACGACATCGCGTTGATTCTGATTAATGGCGAAGCTCCTCAGGGTTACGAGCCAGCCGTCCTTCCTGACGAAACATTTCCTTTTAAAGCGGGTTTAGGCTTTACTGGCATCGGCTATGGTCGCACCTCAGGGAAAACTGCGGTCTCAAAAGAAGATACACAAGGATCCGGCACCCTTCGCCACGTGGATCTTTTGGTCGACAGCATCTCAAAGACCGAAGAACAGTTTTACGTGAATCAAAAGGATCACAAGGGCATATGCAACGGAGATTCTGGCGGACCAGCCATGATGCGCTATATGGGCAAAGACTTCATCGTGGGCATTGCCTCTGCGACTTCCTGGACGATGCCGAACGATATTAAGAAAAGTGAACGCGACGAGTTTATGCGCAATAAAGATTTCTGCGGCGAGAAGTCGATCTACATGAATGTAAAAAAATATCGCCCGTGGATTGATCGCGAGCTAAAGAAACTGCTGAACTAGCTGGCGAAGTCTTTCACCGATAACTTTAGGGCTATCAAAAAGCACACGATGAGACGAGTTGGGAACAACTTCGACCCGCAGACCTTCGACTTCCTTTTGCAGGCGGCGGGACAGCTCCATAAATTTTTCGTCGCGATCGCCAACCATCCACAAAATCTTCTGTAAATTCTTTTCTAAAAGGACGCGCATGTTTTTTTGCTGCGCCAACGACCATTGGGTTAATGCCAGGCTCAGGGTTTCGCGCGAGTACTCCTTTTCCTGCCGAAGAGGTTCATTTTCGCCTCCGCCAAAAACAGGTTGCGCATTCCAATTGCGAAGAACCATATCCCAAGGGGCCTTTAGGAATTCCTCGGCCCAATACGAGTCATTGATCCAACGCTGACGACGCTCTTCCGAGGTCGGATCTAAATCTTCGTGCGGATCATTAAAGCCCGGATTCGTGGACAACAAGACAACCTTGTGCCAGAGCTGCGGACGCCTTTGCAAAGCATGCAGAGCTAAGCGCCCCCCTAAGGAATAGCCTACCAGAATATTTCTGTCGGCCGAGCAGCCCTGCACTTCGATCCATCTGACGAAGTTGTCTGCCCAGGCCTCAAACGCGTGCTGAGGGCCTAGCAAGGCTTCTTTAAAGTAATCAGGCGTATAAATCCGCACCCCATCGTGTTGAGGCACGTGAGCTTTTACAATGGCCCAATCAGAAGGCCTTCCTAGAAAGCCATGGAGGAAAAAGAGATTCACTCTTTCCACAGAAATTCGTACTCCTTCCAGAATTCTTGCGTCTGCTCCCAGTGAGGGCAGAGTTCGATGATCTGGTGATCCGCGAAGTTGTTCTCTTCAGGAATATTATGCCATTTCTGATAAGACCAATTCCACATCTTTGCCCACGATTCGAAAGAAATCTGATGTTTGTTTACGAAAATCTCTTTATTGAACATGCGAGAGAAAATTTGCCCCCCGCCATTGTTGATGATCACGATGCGGAACTTATTTGCTTCGAGCTGAGAAGTTGCCCAAAGTGACGATAAATCATACAGCGCTGTTAAATCTCCAACAAGACACCAGTTTTCCGTGTGCGGAGACGCCCATCCCAAGAATGTTGAAAGCTGGCCATCGATCCCATTAGCGCCGCGATTGGCAGCGACTCGCAGAGGCATCGCATCGTGCGAAGAGCAGGAATCCCATTCACGAATTGGCAGGGAGTTTCCCAAATACACAGACGCGCCCTTCATTTTTTTGGACAAGGCATAGATCAGACCTTGCTCGGATTGTGGGTACTTTTCCAACAGGGCGCGCATGGCCTCAGTGCGAGTATTATCTTCGATGTTGAGTTTCACGTTTTCGCGATGAACCGTGGTGAACTCGACCTGACTTAACAAATCGATGGAATTGCAGTGCTGGACAGGACGACTTAAACCGGAAAAGTGATTGAAGCTGATATTGAAAACCGGGATCTCACGATACTTCTCTTCCAGATCACGCCAGAAACGCGCCGTGGGCACTCCGCCAATACGCAAAACCGAGTCACATAACCCCGAATTCAACACTCGATGAATCATTTTTTCGCCAGAGCGAATTTCGATGTCTTTAATATCGGGATGACCGCGAAGACTTGAAATCCCTTCACAGTAAACAGGAGCTTTGTATTGTTTCAAAAACTCAAGAACTGTGCCGTGCGCCTTTTCAGGCAAAATACCGACAATCACTATCGGCTTATGCGCGTTGATGAAGTCCTCGACTTCTTTCAAAGTTCCCAACGGCAATTGCCCGGGCAGCTTCGTTCTTTCGGAAACGGTAAATTCAATTTGCGGAACGGGCCCGTCAATCAAAGGCTCTTCAAAACAGATATTAACGTGAATCGGCTTTTTCCAAGACAAAGACTTGAAAGAGATATGTGAATTTTCCGCATCGATATCCAGGGCCACTTCGTTGTAGTATGAGAAAATGCCCACTTGTTCAATCGTCTGCGGAGCCCCTGATCCTCGATAATGTTTCGGACGATCCGCCGTCACCATGATCAATGGCAATGACGAATAGGTTCCTTCGACAGCGGCTGGCAATAGTTCGGCCACGGCCGTGCCCGATGTTGTGATAATCGCCACCGGCCGGCGTGTGCTGGCAATTCTTCCCAGTGCGAAAAAAGCCGCAGAGCGCTCTTCGAAAAACGAATACACTTTCAAATTTTTGTTTTCATCCAGAATGTGAACAAGAGGGCTGTTGCGAGCTCCGGCACATAATACAAATTCACGAACACCGGTATGAACCAGTTCCTGAATAACCTTCGCTGCTAATTCCATATTCGTCATAACTCGAGCCCCAAAATCTTTCTTACTGATTGGCGTTTCTGATATACCTCACGCCACTCTCGTTCTAGTTCACTGTCAGTCACAATCCCGCAGCCTGAACCAATCATCGTAAGATTCTTATTCCACTGCAAATTTCGAATACCGACAAGGCACAAAGCCTCTTCACTTCCAAAAAAACCGACAGGTCCGCCATATAGACCACGATCTTGCTGCCCCGGCAACTCTGCCATCCAGGTGTAACCTTGCGACCGCGGAGCAACACCCAACGCCGGAGTCGGATGCAGGTCGTTCACCAAAGAAAGAAACTCTGGTTTTCGCTGACAGTGAATCTCGATATCTGTCTTCAAGTGATAAAGTGTCGGTAACTCCGCAATATAGGGCCCGTGAGTTTTGATGTCACCCCAAGGACTGAGCACGTCGCGGATGTCCTGCAACACCAACAGATGTTCCTGCATTTCTTTGGCGTCTTTCAGAAGAGAATCCCGTTCAGAAGCTTCGCTCTTGGGACAGGTTCCCGCCAGAGCCATGGTTTTTAGAATTCCTTGTGAATAATCAAAAAGGACTTCGGGAGTGGCCCCCAAAACCCCGGCTCCATTGTGCCAAAACCCATAGACATACAAAGTGGCTGGCGCTTTTAAGAGAGTCAGAATCATTTGCGCCCGTTCAAGGGCCGTCACCGTCTGAGCAGAGCGGGAAAACACCACCGGAACGGCTTTTTGAATTTCTTTTTTACCAATACGATTTTGGATTGCTGCGAGCGCATCCGCAAAGTCCTTCTTCTGTGGTTCTTGCCAAGAAGCTTTCATTACGGGGGGCTCAGAAGATGGATATTGAGCTAAGTAAGCCTCACAATGGCGACGCAACTCTTCCGTAGAGAGGCGGTGAGTCTTTGTTCCTTGTAAGGGCGGCCGAGATGCCAGATCGTAGAAATCAGGGCAAAATATTGTAATTTCACCACTATTTGCGTCGGCGACAGGCGCAAAAGGACCTTCTATAAGAATCCATTGATCCTTATGGCGCAAGAGGGCCCCTGCCTCCAAAAAGTTTGTAATGCCTGAGAGCGTTATGCTATTCTGCCGTTCCACTAAAGAAGTCGTATTATGGAAATGCTAACTATGCAAACAACTCCCTCAACCCAAATCGTCAATGTCGGCGGATATGATATCGGCGGACCACAGTTCACTGTGATCGCAGGCCCTTGCTCGATCGAAAGTTACGAGCAATTCATGGAAACCGCTAAAGGCGTTAAATCTTCTGGAGCCCATCTTCTTCGTGGCGGGATCTGGAAAATGCGCACGTCCTCTAAGGCATTCCAAGGTTTGGGTTCATCTTCCTTCGACTTCATCAAAGCAGTCTGCAAAGAAACCAACATGAGCCTTATTTCCGAAGTCACCGATGCTCGTCAGATCGAAGAGATCTACGACATCGTAGAGTGCTTCCAGGTCGGCTCTCGCAACATGCACAATTATTCCTTGCTTAAAGAATTAGGCATGCAGAAAAAACCTGTGATGTTGAAACGCGGCTTTGCTGCATTGATTGAAGAGTGGGTGAAAGCCGCTGAATACATCACTAACGGTGGCAACCCGAATGTGATTCTTTGTGAACGCGGCATTCGCACTTTCGAAACCGCGACTCGCAACACTTTGGATATCAATGCGGTGGCCTTCGCGAAAAGAAATACTCATCTGCCTGTGATCGTCGACCCGTCTCATGCCGTGGGTATTCGCGCACTCGTTCCCGACCTTGCCTATGCGGCGGCGGCAGTGGGTGCTGATGGTATTATCGTGGAAGTTCATCCCCGCCCCGCGGAAGCCCTTTCAGATGGCATGCAAGCTCTGACTTTAGACGACTTCAAGCACATGATGAACAAGCTGGATAAAATCTTAAACGCCGTTGATAGACCTCTTCACAAGGTAGAGCTTTATGCAAACTAAGCATTCACCGAATCCTGAAGTGATCCGCACTATGTTCTCTAAGGTTGCGGCGAACTACGACAAAGGGAACAATGTTCTGTCGATGGGTATCCATCACCTTTGGCGAAAAAAATTAGTTAAGTACAGCGGCGCAAAAGCGGGCGATAAAGTTTTAGACTGCGCTACCGGCACAGGTGATCTTGCAATTGAATTCAAAAAAACCGTGGGTGCAGGTGACGTTGTCGGAACAGACTTCTGCGCTGAAATGTTGATCCCAGCCCCAGGCAAAGCCAAAGAGCGCGGATTGGAAATTAAATTCGAACAAGCCGACGTCACACAACTGCAATACGCTGATAACACGTTTGATATCAGCAGCATTTCTTTTGGTATCCGCAACGTCGGCGATCCGGTCAAAGGCCTTAAAGAAATGGCCCGTGTTGTAAAACCCGGCGGTCACGTGATGATCTTGGAATTCGGCCAAGTGAATCTGCCTATCTTCGGTGCGATTTACAACTTCTACAGTCAAAACATCCTGCCAAAAATCGGCGGCCTAGTGACTGGCCAAGGCGAAGCTTATGAGTACTTGCAAAAGTCTTCTGCCGCCTTCCCCTGCCGCGAAGGCTTCCTGGATCTTATGAAAGAAACAGGCGCTTTTTCTAAAATGGAATATATTTCTCTGACTGGCGGAATCGCCTACATCTATAAAGGCACTGTGAAATAATAAAGCTGCGCCACGGCCCCCGTGGTGCGGAACGAAGCCATCTTTGTTTGATCAACGTTAGGCATGCACCGCCACGGTGGAAGCGGTGAATTTGTCACTATTGACTGCGCTGTCGCGACAAGTGGAAGTTGTCTGCCCGAAAGTCATTCGTACACCCTTATGCCGTCGCACAGCTATAAATTGTAATCAGGATCTGCCTTGTAGGTTGTAAATGGGTCGAAACTGAGTTCGCGAAGCTTTTTCTTCTTATTGAACTTTTCCCAGCGCTCCGCCATGGCAAAGGCATCATAGCTGATACCGCCATTTAGAAGATGCTCTCCCATAGTTGTTGGAAGTGGTTTTTCCGTAGTTGCTCTTTTAAAAACTAATATTGGCTTGCCAAAAGCTTTTTGCTTCTGAAAGTTGACATCAGCGGAGCCTTGAAGAAATTCAAACTTGGCTTGCAGAATGGAGGTCTGCCCTGAAGGATTCCACTTCTCTTCTTTGAAGGTTTCCTTAAGGCCTTTCCGAAGGGCACGCATGACATGAACTTTCAAAATAGAATCAGAACTGGAAACACGCAGATTCGTATTTTGCAGACGACCCTGAGCATCGACTTCAAATTCGACATAGACACTTCCAAAGTGATTGTACTGAGCAAGAATCGAGTCAAACATCAATTCAGCATCTATCCGTTCGAAAACTTGTCGATAAAACTCCCACTTATCGTTGTCACCCAAAAAACTATCCGACCCTAAAAGGTAATTCTCCCTTTCGGCAAAGTCTTGCACTTTGCCATTGGCCGACACACTGGGCACTTTTGAATTCGCAGTGTAGCTTTGCTTAAATAAGTCCACTCTCTTTATGGAAGAAGTTTTTCCATTGAAGGGTGCACCTGAGCTCTTTCTAATTGCAGGAGCCTTCACCGCTCTAGAATTAACTTCAGCCGTAATCTGAATTTCAATATGCTGCAATTCTGCGGCCTTCTCGAAGAGACGATCTCCCTGCAAAAAAACACACAGGACAAGTCCATGTACCAGAACTGAAATTAACAGCCATCTAGAGATTCTCGTCCCCTTTTCGACTTATCAGCTCTGCTTTTTTTAAATTCAACTTGCAAGAAAACGCAGAGCCTTTCCCTTGAGTCACTCACCCCTCACACTTTTTAATTTCTTTTCTCGAATAATAGTAGAATGCACTAACTTGAAGAATCGTCATTAGAAGCAATGTCGCTCCTGAAGTTAAGGGACTGCCTTTATAATTTACAAGATAGATCCTATCCTGGTTGCTGCTTTCGGCGGGATCTCTATTTTCAACAAGGAATGGGAACCCTACTCCGATAGAAATTGCACCATTGTTACCTGAAGATCGCTTGGCCTCGGGTACACGGTAGATAACTACTTGAAGAGAACTCAAAAACAGCAAGAGAACCAGAATACCAGTGACAGTAATAAAAGTATTTTTACTGACCACCCCCGGTCAGATAGGATTCACGTTCGTCATTTTCCTTAATTCCAGCTAACCGTCGAACAAATGAGTTTTTTAACTTTTCGTTAAAGGCTATTGCAAAGAATAAATAAACGACCGCCACGAACCAAGCTACCGTCATCCACCCCACAAGATCGAATACGAAATCAGACAGCACTTTTTCCCGATTAGAGTTATAGCCCCATCTGTCCAACGCTACAGCAATTAAAACAATCGGAAAGCCGTACTTCAAAAAATTGATGATGTATCGATTTATTTTTTCCATTATTTTTCCTCTTGAATATAAAAAATAGAGTGGATATCTGTTTTAAAAAACCGAGCCAATCGAAACGAGAGCTCAAGTGATGGATTGTAGTTTTCCTTTTCAATCGCGATGATCGTAGCCCGCGTCACCCCAATAGCATCGGCCAACTCCTGTTGAGTGATCCCTCGGTCTGCTCTTAATAACGCCAGTCTTGATTTAATCTTTAGTTGAACCGTTAAATTGCCCATATGTATAGTTTACTTTACATATTCTTATAAAAATGTCAAGTTAACATGACATTTCAAATGAGCATGAAGATTTCCTGCACTTCAGTAAGTTAATCAGCCGCCCCCGGCCAAAAGGCGAAGGGGTTCTACGCGAACACCGATGTGGGGCGCACGTCCTTCAAGACTTAAAAGTTCATCGTAAAAAGCGCGCACTTCAAGTCGTGTCGGGATCACCAGTTCAGGTTCGGGTGGGGTTGGGTCTGGGACATTCTTCTTCGTTGGGCAGCTCCAGAGGCCCAATCCCAGGGTGCTAGCGATAAGAAGAATAAGTACGAGTTTCATACACTCATTTTCCTCTTCTTCTGGGAAGAGAGAAACCTGTATTCGTGCAGAAACCCTTAGAACATCCCCGTTTATAAATGCTTCGTAATAAACAGGGATGTCAGGTCGGTCTAATTCATGAGAAAATTAGTAATGCCAAGGGAACTTTTTGAAATCTTTTGGACGTTTTTCTACGAACGAATTACGTCCTTCGACAGCCTCTTCGGTGCCATAGGCAAGACGAGTGGCTTCGCCGGCGAAGAGCTGCTGCCCCACCAAACCGTCGTCGATCAAATTGAATCCATACTTCAACATGCGCATAGCCGTTGGCGACTTGGAGTTCATTTCATAAGCCCATTCCAAAGCCACCTTTTCAAGATCCTTATGCGGGATCACGGCATTGACCATGCCCATTTCAAAGGCCTCTTGGGCGGAATAATTACGACCTAAAAAGAAAATTTCGCGAGCTCTCTTTTGCCCCACCATGCGAGCAAGATAAGCGGAACCATATCCACTATCGAAACTGGCAACATCAGGATCGGTCTGTTTGAAAATCGCGTGCTCTTGCGACGCCAAGGTCAAGTCGCAGACAACATGCAAAGAGTGTCCTCCCCCGACTGCCCAGCCCGGCACGACTGCCATCACTATTTTGGGCATGAAGCGGATTAAGCGTTGAACTTCAAGAATGTGTAAACGCCCCAGACGTGCCAGGTCCATTTTTCCGACGGCTTCTTTTTCTTCGTATTTGTAACCATCTTTGCCGCGAATGCGTTGGTCTCCGCCAGAGCAAAAAGCCCAGCCTCCGTCTTTTGGAGAAGGACCGTTCCCGGTGATAATCACCACACCCACATCAGCGGTGATACGCGCATGTTCCAAGGCGGTATAAAGCTCATCGACCGTTTGCGGGCGAAAGGCGTTACGCACTTCGGGTCGATTGAAGGCGATGCGAACCGTGCCCTGATCTTTCGCGCGATGATAGGTGATGTCTTTGAACTTAAACCCAGGAACCTCAGTCCACCATTCGGGATTGAAAATATCGGAAACCATTTTTTTACCTCGATTAGATATGATCTGTTTTAGACCACAGCCAGTGATCTGCCAATACCAACCATGTCATCGCCTCCAGTACAGGGATTGCGCGAGTCACAATACAGGGATCATGACGCCCTTTCTTGGCAACATCCAAGATCGAACTGGTGGGCTTAAAAGAAACCTTCAACAAAATACTTTCTCCGGTTGATAGGCCACCCCGAATCCCGCCATAGGCCTCTTGTGAACCCTGATGAAATGCGGTGCCTTTCACTTCGGCGGCATCAAACCCCAGTCCCAACTCAAATCCGTTCGTGGCTCCGACACTTAAGAAAGCCTGGGCCAAATCCGACTTCAACTTATGAAACACAGGTTGGCCCAAATAAGCTGGAGGATTTTCGATAAGAATTTCAGCGACACCACCATAACTATCACCGGACTGCTGCGCTGACTGCAGTAGGCTTGCTACTTCAGAATCACGGCTAGATGGAAAGCGCGCCTGAAAAGAATCGATGTTCTTAGACGACAGTTGAACTCGTTCATCCGGCGTCAAAGAAAAAGGTCCGATTTGTGAGGCATAACCAATCACACGGGTTTTGGGCGAGGTTTCGTGCAAAAGCATTTGTGCAACGGCCCCTGCCATCACCCGAGAAACAGTTTCTCGTCCCGAAGAACGGCCGCCTCCCCGATGATCGCTGTGCCCGAATTTATTCTTCCACATATCATCTGCATGACCGGCCCGAGGACTGTTTTTGATGTCCTTGTAGTCTTGCGATCTCGCGTCTTGATTGCGCACGACAATCGCAATGGGAGTCCCCAAAGTTTTTTCTTCAAAGACGCCACTTAGCACCTCCGGCGCATCCGCTTCTTGTCGACCTGAAACGATTTGCCCCGACCCATGAGAACCAGGGCGACGGCGCTCAAGTTCTTTCTTTAGAAGGCCTTCGTCAAAACGCACGCCTGCCGGGCATCCATCGATTACAACTCCTAGGGCGGCACCATGGCTTTCGCCAAAACTCGTAATCACGAATCGAGATCCAAATTGACTTGCGCTCATAAATTCTCCTCACAGTGACGCCAGAAAAGACGCTGGCCCTGCGCTTGAGCGGTGAACATCACCAGCCCTGACTGATAGTTGGCTCCGCATGCTTGCGCATACTCTCGCCCCAGGGAATCTTCTTTATAATTTAAATCAAACACCATCACGGGATTCCAGTGCGTAGGCGGCATTTTAGTTTCCGCAGACCTCGGCGCCGCCCAAATCACAATCTTTGGCTGAAGAAGGTCAGCACCTTCACTGCCCGAACGCACCAAAGCGGTTCGCGAAGAAAAGTAACTTGCATGAGGCAAAGCTTTGCGAATCACTTCCAGAGTCCCGCCTCCGCCCCAGACAAAAATTTCTTTTTGCAGTGGCGCCAGCATTCCAACACCTTCGATAAGTTCAACAAAACCTTCTTCATCCGTGGAAGTTCCCTGCCACATCTGCTGTTTTTTATTCCAGTAAAGCGTGTTGACTGCCTTCAGTTCCGGATGGTGACACAGCTTCGCCGCATTTTCTTTGTGAGGAGCGGTCACCGCCGCATGAGTCAGTCCCAGCTTTCGTAACACGGGTAAAGCTTCGTCCCACTCTTCCCTTTCAATGTGCACAGCCAGAACCGGCATATCTTTCTTGGAAAAATAGTCTGACTGTTCCACGGGCGTAAAACTATGGGCAACGGGAGCTCCCAAAACCGCCGCAAATTCTGCTGCAGAAGAAGGCGTCATCAGCCATGACCAAAGAGACGGCTGATCGAGCGCACTGCCACTTCCTTCACGAATGAAATTCAAAAGCTGTCGGCCCTTTTGGCGCCGACGATACCATTCCCAACGGCCTTGCTTAGAGCGAGGCAGGAAACTGCGTTTACTGACACTCTCTTGCTGCCACTCGTGATAGACGGCAAGATCTTTAAAGGTAGAAATTTCCGGCGCAAATTTCATATGCGCAACTTTTTCTTCCCACCGCGACCATTCAAGGAATTCAAATCCACGATGCAAAGACAAGATCAGCCGTTCCGAAGACACGGCCGCAAGAATTTCTGTGGGTTCGCCCAGCTCCCAAGCCCAATCCACATAACTGACTCGAGATAAAAATGCCGGCGAAAATTCCCGCGATTTGCGAATAGAAAAAATAAACTTTTCTTTCGGCATCTCTTGCAGAGCCCGTTCCATTTGTTCGTCTGTCAACAGGTCGTCACGCAACTCAATAGAGTCAAGGCCCCGACTCGCATAACGAGATTTAAACAAGGACCAGCGCAAATCAGTGCTGAAGACTTCAGGTAAAAGCGTCAGAATACCGCTGACATGATTTAACGTGTGGGACAGAATTTCTTTTTCCACCGCCATAGCACGATGATGGTTTTCCAGCGGTCCCTCTGGCATGAGATATATTTCATCCGCTCTTTCGCTATAGCGCTGCTGGCGCACCTGAGCTCGTTTGTGAAACTCTTCCAGCGGAGAAATATCGGGCTCCAGCCGTGGGCGATTTAGAAAAATGCGCCCATCTAAATCTGTCCCGCGTTGCACCCAAAGAACGGGAATATTTTCCGGGATTACAGAAAGATCAAATCCCGCCCCAAGTACCAGATAAGTTTTTTTTGAAGGTTTTTGCAAAATCTCTAAGAAAAGCTGCCTTTCCATTTCCCGGAAATAAGCTTCTCCGTGTTCCATAAAAAGTTCGCGGATGGACTTTCCGATTTTCTTTTCGATTTCGGTATCTAAGTCGACCGTGTCCACGTCCTCTCGCCAGTAAAGCTGCAGACGTTTCATTAACTCCGTTTTGCCAGTGCCGCGATGGCCAACAACGACCGTGATCATGGTTGGACACCTATCATCCCCCAAAATTCGGGAAAACTTTTATTGATGGCTTGGGGTTCTTCAAGCACAAATTGGTGACCTTTAAGTTTCATTAAAGCCGCAGCCATGACCATACGATGGTCTTTGTCGGGATTGAAGCGTCCCTGAGCAATCAGTTTCTGCGACGACTGGCCATGAATAATCATTCCATCGGAAAGGTTCTCGTGCTCGATGCCAATCAAAGACAAAAGATCAGACACCTTCGCGATACGGTTACTTTCTTTGTGCGCTAAATGAGGCGCGCCAAACAGTTTCGAAGTGCCTTGAGTCCAACTACATAGAACTGCCAATACCGGAAACAAGTCCGGCGACTGCGAAAGGTTCCAATCGACGGGACGAAGTTGAGTGCTTTTACGAGTGACAAGACTTGCTTCATCCACAGAAAAATCCACATTCATTTTTTTAAAGATCTGCAGAAATGCCAAATCTGGTTGTGAACTTTTATCTGGAAAGTTTTGAATGACACTTTCACCAGCTAAAACTCCGGCGGTGGCGATCGTGAATGCGGAACTTAAATCCGGCTCGATGACCCATTCAAGTTTGCTGATCCGCTGACCTGCGGGGATAAGATAACCTTTTTCTGTCTTCTGAGGGCGCATTCCTAAAGACTTCATCATTTCAAGGGTCAAAAGAAAATAGGATTCAGAGACTTTGTCGCCCACCAGTTCAAACTCTAAATCAAAATCCAAAAGCCACGCATTCAGGATTAAGGCTGAGGCATACTGACTGGATTCTGAAGTATCCACCAGCACAGGCTTGCGGGGCTTCTTCCAACCTTCACTGACCACAAAGAGCTCACGGCCTTTGATTTGTACTTGGACACCCAGTTGTTTTAGTAAATCTAAAAGACCTGCCTGAGGCCTTTGCATCAGACGTGGAGCAGCCTCTAGCGTATGAAGACCTTTATGCCGAGAAGCCCTTAATGCCATAAAACGAAAAGTGGTTCCCCCTTCACCGCAGTCGATGCGACTGCGGTCGCGGATGTCCTTAAGGCCTTCACGCATATGACGAACGTCATCACAATCAGAAAATCCCTTAAGATCCAAGACGGGAAAGTAGCTTTGCACAATCAAGGCACGATTGAAAACCGATTTAGATCCCGGAATTTCGCCTTGAAAATGAAAATCAGCCATTCAGTTCCTCTTCTTTTTGCCGACAGATCTCGACAAGAACATCGTCCACGGTCACTTCACGCACCACACATTGTCCGGGCTTTTTCAAAAACACAAAACGAAGGGTTTGGGATTTGGTTTTTTTCTTATCGCTTAACAAAAGCTTCCGGAAGTCATTCAAAACCGAAGCTTTGGTTTGAAAAAGATCATCACGCAAAGGCGAAAGCATATAGCCCGCAACCGCGGCGTGAGAGATCTTTTGATGCTCAACTGCCGACATAATTTTTAGCTGAACACTGTAGCGCAGAGCAAAGTCCAATCCATAGTTGATGGAAATGCCGTGAGGAAGCTGATAATAAGACTCTAAGACATGGCCCACCGTATGCCCAAGATTCAGAATATGGCGATGTCCGGTGACTTCTTCGGGATCTTTTGCGACAACTTTGTTCTTGGCATCAATCGCGCGCGCAAGATATTTCCACAGCACCGCGGAAGTGATTTCAAATTCCCTGGAAAGCTCCTGCCACAAAGCGCCCCCTTGAAGCAAAGAGATCTTCAAAAGTTCGCCGAAGCCTTCAAACGCTCTGGCTTCGGGCTGAGAAAATAAAAGATCGCGACATAAAACAATTTTGTTCGCAGGATAAAAAGTCCCAATTTGATTCTTAGCGGAACCGACATTCAATGCCGTTTTGCCCCCATGGGCAGAATCAATGGCCGACAACCACGTACTGGGGATATGGACAAGCTTCACCCCTCTTTTAAGGATGCTGGCAACAAAACCGCCAAAATCCCCAACACTGCCTCCCCCCACCACAACAATGGTCAGGCGTCGACTGGAGGCATTTTCACAGAGCTGAACAATTTTGCGGATGTGCTGAGGAAAGTGATCCACCGACTTTAACGACTCGCCGGCTTTGACCGCATACTTCAAAGGAAATTTTTGCGACCACTTTTTAAATGCCGTCGACTTTCGCGGCAAAATTTCGTCGTGAATTAATAGCAGCTCTTCACCCAGTTCGGAAAGAGATGGCAACGTCGATGTAAAGAGCAGAGTGCTTTTTTTCATTATTTGGATTCTTTAAATTCTTCTTTGGCTTTAGCGTAGGACTGTGAAAGAACGTCCCAAGCTTTACTCATTCCGGCTTTCATTTCGGTCCAAGCTTTGCCCGAGCTTTTTTTAAGTCGTGCCAAGTCTTTCTTAAGTTCGGCTTGTTGAGCCTCTAAAGACTTGATCTTTTCTTTCATTTCTTTTTGGGCTTCACCCGTTTTTTCAGAAGCGGATTTCTTCAGGTCGGCAATTTCCTGCTTCAAAGAGGAAAGCTTGGCATCCATGTCTTTTTGGAATTGTTCTTTTTGTTCTTTGGAATATTCAGCGGCGGCGGAGGCGGCTTCGCTGGTTTTTTGCTGAACTTCTTCTTTGGTAGTCGCGAAAGCTGTCAGGGAAAAACAAAGAAGGATTGAAAGAAGAATTTGTTTCATAAACTGGTCTCCTATGACGGAAACCAGTTTATACAGGGACTTATTTCACTTCAAGAATATTGAGCTGAACAGCGTCGAACGTGACGCTTACAGGCTTCTTGGCTTTAAAAGCCTCGTCCAATTTTTTGCGAAGGCCGTCGAAGTTCTCAACGTCTCGACGCAAATAGTATGAACCCGGGTTCTTCACGAAAAGCACCACGATGCCCTCATCATCCTCACGGATTTTCTTGATATTGTCCTCGAAAGAACGATGCTCCTCAGCATTTGCAGGCTGACGGGAAGCTGATCGGGCCAAAGCAGGATTTACACCGACTGTCGTTGTTGCTAACAAGGCTGCGAATAAAATCCACTTCATGAGTCTCTCCTTTTTTATCACTTTCTTATCGGCGTATTGTGGCAAGCCTAGAGTCCAGGCCCGGCGTCGCAATTTGAGAAACATTACGACAAAGCAGCGGCACACCATTGCAAGGGGTTTAACTGCGCATCCGCCTCTTCATTGAGCTGCTGTATTACGATCTGAGCCATTTCCGGCGCCAGAACATCATCGGGTTCATGCACCATAAAAAAGACCTTTTGCAGGCCCGCCCGTGACCAGGAGTTCAGTCGCTGAGCCCAATCGGCAGAGCGCGTGCGATCCGAGGGGTGAAGATCGTTGCCGATAAAACGAAGCAGGGTGAATGGCGCGCTGATAGAAGTATGTAAAACGTCTCGTCGACCGGCCACATCGGTGATAACCAAACCTATGTTTCTGGTCTGCAAATACTTTGTCAAAGCCGGAAGAATCCTGCCATTTTCAAACCAGCTGGGATGCCGAAACTCTAAAGCCAATTCGAGGTCATCGGGCCACTGCTGCAAGAAGTAGAACAACAAAGATTTTTTGCTATAGTCAAAGTGCGGAGGGAATTGTGCAAAACACGGCCCCCGATGACGCCCCAGATTTTTTAAAAATCCGAACCACTCTGCCAAAAGTTTTTTATCCAACATTCCCTGCTCGGAATGCGAGATGCCCTGAAAAAGTTTAGGACAAAACAGGAAGGTCTCGGTGACCTGGGAAATCCATTTTTCGGTTTGCTGCGATGTCGGAATCCGATAGTGAGACGTGTTCAGTTCAATAGTGTTAAAGTTTCGAGAATAGTGAAGAAGAAAGTCCGCAGTTTTAGTCTTTGCCGGATAGATTTTGCCAATCCACTCCTTATGCCCCCAGGCGGGAGTGCCTACGTAGTAGTGGGTCAGGCCTTCTTTAAAATTTTCCAGGAAGGGCCTCATCGCCGGATCATCACTGGGAATCTCCCAGTTTACGTTGTCCACGGAACTCAGTTTTCCAAACTCCATGACAACGCCTTTCCGCTAAAGACTCCAGTCGATTTCTGAAATCCCGTGAGCTCGCAAGTACGTGTTCGTTTTTGAAAACGGCTTCGTGCCAAAAAATCCGCGGTGCGCGGATAGCGGTGACGGATGAACCGCCTCGATGACCAAATGTTTTTGGCGATCCACAAAGGAAGCCTTTTTCTGGGCATAGGAACCCCACAGAATAAAGACCAAATGTTCCTTCTCTTCATTCAAGAGATGAATAATTTTATCCGTGAACTCTTCCCAACCCTTGCCTTGATGAGCCGCCGCCTTGCCGTCTTCGACCGTCAGAACGGCATTCAACAACAACACGCCTTGTTCGGCCCATTTGGTCAAGCAGCCCGATTTGGGAATCTGCAAACCTAAATCTGCATTCAATTCTTTAAAGATGTTTTGCAAAGAGGGCGGAAAACGCACCCCTTCCCTGACAGAAAAACAAAGACCGTGGGCCTGTCCTGGCCCGTGATAAGGGTCTTGCCCCACGATCACCACTTTGGCTTTGTCAAAAGGCGTAAGATTTAAAGCCGCGAACCATTCGTCTCCGCGGGGATAGATCGTCTTTCCATTCTTGTATTCTTGCACAAGAAATTCCCGCAAGGTTTTCATTCGAGAAGAATCGAATTCACCCTGAAGACGCTGTTTCCACGTCGAATCTAACTTAACTTCACTTTTTTGATTTTCCATCTCACCTTGATACATGACATAGGTCTAGGGCCCGGATTCTAAATCAAACCCATTGGTTTTCAATTTATTTTTTGCTTCACCGCCAACTTGACCAGACAAATTTCAGCCACATTGTTACACTATGAGTAAGAGGAAAAGGAGGCCGCCTATGACGACCCTTCTCAACCCCACCATACAACTTATCGAGCAGAATCCAGAGGTTAAGTCCTTCATCTATCAACAGATCGTGGAGTTCGAACCCTTCGTGACACCTCAGACAATCGTCGCAGTTGTCGCTCGGGATCCAAAAAAACTAGCGATTCAGTATGAAACAGAAGGCAAAGAATTTACCGCGGAAGGTCTCAAAAAGCTCTATCGCATTGCCATTGTGCTTCGCGAAGGAGACACCAGTGTCGAGGCCGAGGGCGTTCACGAAGACATCTTTCAAGCTATTAAGCTGGCTAAAGATGCTCTTCTGAAGGAACTGGTCGCGATTCAAGATTCTGTCATTAGCCAGCAAGACCGAATTGTGGAAATCAATCACTACTTGCAACACCCCGTTCTTCATTAAGATAATGGGCTTCCTTTTAAGGAGGCCCTATGTTCAATCCAAATATGCCCTACCGCAATGCAGGTCGTTGCGGCCTGAAATTGAGTTCCTTGTCTTTAGGAGGCTGGACAACATTTGGCGGTACAGTGAAAGACTTCACTTCCGTTCGCAGCATCCTTCGTTTGGCTTATGAAGCCGGAATTAATTTCTTCGACATTGCTGATATTTACGCCAAAGGCGAATCCGAGCGCATCATGGGCGGTGCTCTGAAAGATTTCCCACGCCATGAACTTGTGATTTCATCGAAAGTCTTTTGGCCGATGAGTGATGACGTGAATGACCGTGGTCTTTCGCGAAAACACATTCTTGAGTCCGTAAATAAAAGCTTACAGCGCATTGGCACTGACTATTTAGATATTTATTTCTGCCATCGCTACGATCCCGAAACGCCTGTCGAAGAAACCGTGCGCATCATGGATGATCTTATTCATCATGGAAAAATTCTTTATTGGGGCACCAGCGAGTGGACCGCAGATCAGATTCAAGAAGCCATGGATGTTTGTGATCAAGGGGGATATTATCGACCGCAAATTGAACAACCTCAGTATAGTCTGCTCGCGCGGGAAAAATTTGAACTTAATGTGCGCCCGAAAGCCCAAGAGCACGGCATGGGACTGGTGACTTGGTCGCCCTTAGCCTCAGGCATGCTGACCGGAAAATACGACAACGGCATTACCGAAGGGCGCTTATCGCGCATTGATTGGCTGAAGGAAACTTTTTACAACGATCAAAACGTCGAAAGAGTTCGCAGCATGAAAAAATGGGCGGACGAATTGGGCTGCACACGGGGCCAGCTGGCCTTATCCTGGCTTCTTCATCAACCGGGAATGACGAGTGTGATATTGGGCGCGACCAGTGTCGAACAGCTTCAGGAGAATCTGAGTTGTTTGAAAGTTCCGATGGACCAAAATGTAGATAGGGCTCTAAAAAAGCTCTTTTCCTACTCCTAAGGACAGGCATTTAGACGAATCTTCGTGCTTGTTAACACTGGAGGATTCCCGTTCGGAATCCTCGAGCTATACTAAGCATGAAACGATCTCTTGAGGATAAAAGATACCATTTATTGGTTATTTGACTTCTAAGAGGTTGTCCGAGACGAGACTTAGTCATTAGATTAAGCCTCGTTTCCATTTTGGGATCAGTGTTCTAATGCGACGGGAAGAAAACTCGTCGGTGACGCCGCCGTATTGGCTTTAGTTTTTCCCGTCTCCAACTTTACCAGGCTACCTATGATATCCTGCAATTTTTCAAAGGGTGAAAGATTCGGTGGAAGACTTTCTTTAAGCTCCATAGTCAACACGGGCGTCTGTCTTTCCAACCACATGTAACGTCCCAAACTGCCAGGATAGTTTCCTAAAGACTTCCACGGAAGATAATCAAACTTAGGTGGCGGCGCTACTTTGGGGCCGTCAAAGTCCAAAACTTTTAAAGGCGTATGAACGGACACAATAAAGTCCGGCTGAAAATCTTCCAGATGATAGAGGGCACATTTGGTTTCAGGCTCGCTTCCACCCGCTTCACCGGGAAAGCGACGCGGATTGGATTTCGTCGTGCGTTTCCAATTTTCAATCGCTCCCGTTTCCCAATCTTTGGTGGGAAAATTGCGATTGATATCAATCTTGTTCGCGTTCGTACGAGTTTTGTATTTCACTCCATCAGGATTCAACACCGGAATGACCCGCCAAGAGTTGCGCGGATCAATGCCCTCAAGCCTTTCCATCCAATAGCGACCAACTGTGCCCGCGGGCGTTTCGTCACCATGAATCAGACTGAACACCAAAACTTTTTTTGCACCAGGTGTGGAAGAGATTTTGTCGTAGTGATAAATAGGACGACCCTCTGCGCTTACACACAGAGCTTCCACTTTAGCTTTTTCGCAAGCCTTCGTTAAAAGTTTGTCATCCCATGCACCGGGAAATTTTTTAAGATCATTGATGCAGTCTTGTTGGAGATTGGCAAAGTCCGCCCTAGCGCCAACGGCCGACATAAACATCAGACCAAATAGGATTGTCTTCGTTATTTTTGTCATCACTTCCTTATTATCTCCGAAGTTTTGAATCTCTCAAGATGAGAAAGTGCCTTTTTTTGAACCAAGCTGAGAATTCTTACTAATTGACTAAAGTCTTGCTGCCTTTCGTCCGTAAGGTAAAGGGTGTGGAAATTTAGACTCAGGTTGGAGGATGTATGGTGAATCGTGGCGGTTTTAGTTTTGTAGCGATGTTGGTGATTAATCCCATCGTGATATTGTTCTATCAAAACTGCTCCATGGCCCCCGTTAGCTATGCGAAAAATACAACACCCGTTGCCAAAGTATCACGCCAGGTCGCTTCAGAAGCGAAACCCGTCGTTGCGACCGTAGCTAAACCGACTTGCGTCGAGAAAAAGGAATGTCCTAAAAAGGAATAATATTCGTTCAGTGAATATCTGATTTCTTTATATACCTTTTACTAATCATAGAGTCCCTTGTTAGAACTGGATCATGAAGCATGGTTCAGAACAAGGAGGCTTCTATGATTAAGTTCGTTTTAACTCTCGCTACACTCTCTGTTCTTTTTGCTAGCGGGCCCGCTGTGGCCTTCGTATCCGCTCAAGAAGAACAAGCCCTGATTGCAGCCATTAATGACGTGAGCCCGGCGCATATACGTGCCGAAAGCCTTCGCTGCTCATTGCGTAATCGCATGTGCCTAGTGCATATGGAGATCGCACAACGCAAAGCCGGCTGCATGATCGAAAGAATTTCGGATGTATCAGATTTATACACTGAAGAATTTGATAAAGAGACAGGAAAGAACTTTTTTGTCCTTTCCCGTTATGCACAAGACAGCCTAGCACACTGTGTGAATCAGCTGTCCCGTTAGAATCTTACTTTTCGCAAGCCGTTGTGTAAGGGTCGATCGGAGAATCCTGATAGCTCAACTGAGGAAACATATCGCGGTAACGGAATCTTTCAGGTTCATAACCGCGCGGAGAAACAGGCTCACCACTCTGATCAGCACGAGGCTTCAAATCCAAGACTTTCACGTTATATGTCTTCATAAAATTCACAGCTTGCGTCACTACTGGCAAATCAGCCCGGCTATTCATGTTGCGGTCTTCAGGCTTTAACAAGACAACCTTGTATCCGTTGTCGGCCAAATAATTCAAAATCAAAGGCAAAGCCTCTGCAGATTGCTTAAAAACGTCATGCATAAGAACGATACCGCGGTTCTTGCTGCCTTTCAGCGCCTTCAAGAAGCTTTGTAAGATCAACTGACGGCGTTCTTCATCGTTTTTGTATTTGGAAACGCCATATTGCCAGTCGAAACTATCGACACTCCAACCAAAGATCTTCAGACCCAGCTCAGTCGCATTACGACGCATGTTTTTATTCATACAGCCGTTGGGGAAGCGGAAGTAGGGATCGATATAACCCGCAGATGCGTAAACGCCTACGTGGCCACCAATCATTTCCGAAAGAAAGTAGTCGTAAGACATTTTGCCACGATTGACTTCACGGCCCATCATCAGCGTGTGATAAAAAGAGTGCGAACCCAAAAGATGACCCTCAGCCAAAATTCGCTGAGTCAAATCCCTGTTCTGCAAAGCCTGACGGCCTGTCGAAAAGAACGCTGCCTTTACTCCTGCCTTCTTTAACGCCTCTAAGATAGGGGCCGTTGTTCTTTGTGTGGGGCCATCGTCAAAAGTCAGCATCACTTCTTTATCGTTCAAGCCCTGCATAGACAGGTAGTCAAGATTGGGAACAGTTCGTTCTTCAAAGGGGATACGGCGGATCTTTTGAATGTCGGAATCCAAATTCAAAGAGGCTTTCTTAGTCAGGTTTGCGATCATCAGCTTGCGCTCTAGATCGCCACTACAATCCTTCAAGGAAATCGCCGCATCATCGGATTCGATGATCGACTGAACGTATTCCAGTTCGCCAATAGGTAAAGATTTTAGCTGAAGGCACAACGCCATACCCGAAAATTTGTCATTACCTGGATTTACGATAAAAGCGCGAAGTTTGTGGTAGTGTTCATCAAATTCATTCCCGCTTTTACTTTGAGAAATGTCCTGGATAATTTGATTGTAGACTCCAGAAACACGCACCATTTCAGCAGCCAATCGGCCCTGCTCGGAAATGGCCTCTGCCGCGATAGCATTAAAGCCCATTAAAAGTGACGACACGAACAAGACCTGTTTCTTAAACATTTGCACACCTCAACAATATTCAACAATTGATGTGGCAATTCTCGTTCCTTCTCAGAACGGTTATACTCGCACTGGCTGGAGCCAAGTCCCACAAAGGACACATTGTGCGTCGTCCCTGTCGAGGATTTTGACACCCGCTACAAAGAGCTGATTCTTCTTCGCAAAATAAAAAAGGCCCACTGAGGGGCCTACAAGAACGGATTTATTTAGGGCTGAGGTCGCGGCTTTTCTTCGGGAGTATGGGTCACTAAGTAGGTCGCTATATCGTCGACCATCTGAATATTACGAGCCACTGATTCTAAGGTCTCTTTATCATCGACCAACAGTTTCTCGATGAATTCTTTCAGTCCCGGCTGGTCCGCATTAAAGCCTTTGAATGCCGGATTTACGAAAACTTCGAGGCTTCCGGTAAGTCCACCGCGATCGGCTCCGATACGGGCTTGCAAAGACTTAAATTCGACGTCTTCAATCGGCAAATTGGCCGGCAGCTTTTTAAAATCAACGACGGCGCGAAGGCGCATCTTCGCGGAAATGATATTTCCATCGACATCCTTCTGTAATTCGTCCATGACTACCGCCACATCAATAGCATCGCCATACTTCTGACCGTAGTCGCTGATCAACGACTTCGCGAGATCCTCAAGTTGGCCGCCAAACTCATTCAGCACCTGCTGCCCGAAGGCTTTCACGAGATCAAACTGAACTGCAACATCACCCGCAATTCGCGGCGCTGTTCCGTCACCAAAGTGATAAGAGGCATTGTTGACGCGCAGATAGAGTTCATTCGCGGGACCTTTTTTGTAAGCAAAAGCTTGCAACGCAAAATCTAGAGTGCGAACAGCATCCATCCGCAGTTCAGTGAAAGCGGCTTCGACCTTCGTTGTAGGATTCGTATAGGTTGCCGCGATCGCCGCGATCTTGCGATTGACCTCGTCTTTTGAAATGATGCCTGCCATAGCCACGGATGAAACGACGAGGGCCGCTGCCATCGTCCCTTTGAACCATGTTTTCATGAAATACTCCTGTAGTGATTTGGTTTGAAAGGTATTTTTATCATCATGAATCCCGGGTGACTCTGGAAACCTGAGTGGCTTACCCACTCTTAATTTCGCGGCCATTGCGGCGCTTCCAGACCTTTCACATTTTTAAAAAAAAGACTATTGACTTACATATTATTTACACTGTAAGTTCATATGTAAGTTATGACGAAGAAAACGCCCCTCCCCCCACTGACACCGAAAGAAAAATCTGTTCTCGAGTTTATCGAGGGCCATATCTTAAGTTCAGGAGTTTCTCCGTCATATCAAGAAATTAAGGATCACTTCGGCTTAGCTTCGTTTAATTCTGTTCAGAATTACTTGAAGCAACTGACGAATAAGGGATACATCGAAAACCCTTTGGGTCAAAAGCGAGCGATCCAGGTGCTCCACTCAGCAAGCGCTGTGCAGGAACATCTTCATTCGAAAAAGGTCTCGACGACGACAGGATCTCACCGCTCACAGCTCCTCCAGGCACGTGATGAGGTCCTGTCCCTTCCCCTTCTTGGCAAAGTGGCTGCGGGTCAGCCGATCGAAGCCCTGAAACATGACGAATTTGTTGATGTTCCTCCTTCTATGATTCGCAATCCTTCAAAGTCCTTTGCCCTCAAAGTTCAGGGCGATTCGATGATTGAAGACGGCATTTTTGATGAAGACATTATTTTAGTTCAAAAACAGGATTCGGCCTCTAACGGCGATATTGTCGTGGCAACGGTAGAAAATGAAGCCACGGTTAAACGCATCTACGTGCGCGCGCGTCCCGACAGCGGTTCTAGCGAAAAACTAGTAGAACTTCGTCCTTCAAACTCCACAATGAAATCGATGTGGTATTCACCTGAAGAAGTCGAAATCCGCGGTATCGTCGTGGGCCTTATCCGTAAATTTCACTAAATCTTACTTGCGTCAGGGATGACCAAGTTTTTCTTAAAGAATTTCCCCGCATTTTGCGTTTTATGATATTTAAGCAAAATGCAAAGCACACACACTCAAATCAGCTATCAAGATAAAGCGAAGTTTTATAAAGAGCTGCAATCTGAAGTTGCCGGCCTTCTTGAGAAAGAATGGTTCGTAAACCTGGCAAACGTCTCGGCACTGCTGAAACAACATCTGCCTGATATTAATTGGGTCGGTTTTTATCTTTTGCACAATAACGAGTTGCTATTGAGTTCGTTTCAAGGATTACCCGCCTGCACGCGAATTGCCTTAGGAAAAGGGGTCTGCGGGACGGCCGCCAAGACGTTAAAAACAGAGCTCGTTGCTAACGTCGATGAGTTTCCTGGTCATATTGTTTGTGATGCGGCTTCAAAATCAGAAATTGTCGTTCCGTTAATTTATGAAGATCGCCTTCTTGGCGTTTTGGATATTGATGCACCTATCTTAAATCGCTTCGATAGCGCCGATCAGGTCGGACTTGAAAAAGTGGTGCAGATTCTTCTTCAGGGTACAATCTGGCCACAGAACTTCACTTAGTAAGCGCCTAGAGGTTTCTGGTGAAAAACAAAGGGGAAGCGCGCAGCACTCCCCCTTAATCCCCTCGAGATAAATTACAATTCAAAATTTTTGAACTAACCGCGAGCGTAGCGTTTGTTCATGGATTCGCGAATTTCAGCACCTTCGATGCTTAAACGAGTCCAAGGAATCGCGCGCAGACGTTCTGGTTCGATTTCTTCTTCGGTTTCTTCACAGTAACCGAATGAACCGCCTTCGATACGTGCTAGTGCACTTTCGATTTCCATCAATTGGGAACGAAGTCTTTCGTGCATGCTCAAGAATTCTTGCTCTGCTAGCACGCGGACAGTTTGGTCGCCCTCATCGCCGCCTTTTTCTTCGTTCTGGTCCAAGTTCAAACGAGCTTCTTTAACCCTGTTCAGGATGTCTTGCTTCGTTTGCAAAAGCTTCGATCTGCATTCAGCGATAAGCTTTTCAGAGATAGCCATATTGCCCCCCTGTTCCTTCCAGCATAAGTGCCAATTTGGAACTGACCTATTAAGTTCTACCATTGTAAATTTTGCAACTAAAAAATCTTACATTAACTTAAAATTAAACAAATCCATGAAAATCTTAATGAATATTTAAATGTAGCCATGGATGCGCCGATCCGAAGTCCTCAAAAAACTCGCTCTCACGTCAGATCTTACAATTTCAATCTCGCTTTCGATGCGACTTCTTTAATTCCTGCGACGCGTTATATTGTAGTGCGAACCTCCCCAAAAGAAAATCTCACCCCTTAAAAAGGGCTTAAAAGTCTCATGTTAGGACACACCGAAATGATTTTTAGGCTAATGCAGATAAAAAAAGAAAGGCGACCTGAACCAGATCGCCTTTCAAAAGTAAGACCTTCTCCCCCAAGAGAATGCCTCTAAGACTGTTATTTCAGACAAGAAGCCACGCGCGCCAGAAGATCTCCGGTCGCGGCGTTCAACTTAACAGCCATCTTTTTTCCCTGAATTCCGCGAGTGCGGAAGGCTTGTGCGGATTCATCCATTTGCGCAGAAACGGCTTTTACAGCTGGCCCCTTTGCCGTTGCGACAACAGAAGAATACTCCTCTATGGATGAAGCGAATGTTTCATGATTGTTGACTAGGCTTGCGACGATTTGTTGCTGCGCTGTTTGTAGAGCCTTCAGCTCTTCTTTCAGTTGCGCACATTGAGAAGCGGCAAATGAACCTGAGGTAAACAGAATTACGCAGAAGAATGTAGCGATGGTTTTCATTGTCGTTGCCTTTCAGTCAGTTGGACTGCTTTAAAGCAATGACTCTGCCACCTGAAAACACCTTTAATTCGTTCTCAGGTGACATTTTTGGCTAAGACCTTAGAAATTTTTCAAACTCGTCCTTTGTTTCGCCAGCGGTGTAGGGCAAAAGAAGACGAGCGACGTGACGGCGACCTCGATCAATACTGCGTTTGCCAGGCTGCTTTTCTGCGGATTCAAAGAACTGTAAGAATGTCGTCGCCATCGCCAGCAAGGATTCCGCAATGTACTGCATTTCTGACAGCTGCTCGATCTTCGCCATTTTGCCGTCCTTCACCCACTGACGGTACAGGATCACCATCAATTTCAACATCTTTTGGATATGGGCTCGCCACATCTTGGCCAATTGCTGATCCTTACGGCGAAGAGCATACATCTCCCGGTGGAAAAAGCGATAGCGCCAGTAAAGTTCGAAGTTTTCGTTGATGAACTCTAACGGACTGACCTTCTTAGTGCGACGAGGACGCCACACATTGTAGGTCTCCTTCGCCATTCGTTTAAAAAGCTCGACCAGAATCTCCTCTTTGTTGTCATAGTGGAAATACAAGTTTCCAGGGCTGATTTCCATGGCTTTAGCGATGTGGTTTGTGGTGATCGCGACGACACCGCTGCGGTTGAAGAGTTCGATGGAGGTAAGGAGAATACGTTCTTTGGTCTTCATGTATTTAAGTCTTTAGTCCAAGTCCGCTCGAGAGTCACGCGAGAATAGCCTTGAAATGGGCTCCGGATGAGGCTTTCCGGTGTCTTCTTCTGAGATTGGCCTTGTAACCAATTAAAAGTTGATGCTACGATTAAATAATGCGCGCAAAAAACAAATATAAGTTGTTAAAACTATTCGCTTTTTCTGGGGCCAGCTTCGTCGCTCTTTATTCTCTGATGGGCTTCACCGCCTCTGAAAGTCAAGAAGCTCCCGCTCTTAAAAAAATTCAAACTCAACTTGAGCAACGAACCCACATCGCAAAAGCCGTGGGAGAAAAAATTCGCTCCAACCAACTGCCAGAAAAAATGGATATTAGCTGGGACGGCGACAAACACCCCGTAACACTGTCTTACACTATCGACGACAGCCTTCAGAAGGAGGCCGATCGTCTTTTGAAATCTTACAAGCCTGACTACGGTGCGATCTTTATGATCGATGCGATGACTGGAGAAGTGTTGGCGATGTCGAGTTTTCAGCGCGATAATCCATCGGCTCCCAACTTAAATCTTCAGGCCACTTTCCCGGCCGCTTCCGTCTTTAAAGTCGTAACGGCCACTGCCGCTGTTGATAAAGCCGGCGTGAATCCTGAACACAAGATTCGTTACAACGGCGGCGCTTACACTCTTTACAAAAAGAATGTTCTTTCTGATCGCGTGACCCGTTGGACCAATGTGATCTCTTTAAAGGATGCTTTCGCACGTTCGATCAACACCGCCTTTGGGCGCTTAAGCATTGAAAACCTTCACCCCGAAGATCTGAACGAATACGCAAACCGTTACATGTTCAACCAAGAGATTCCGACAGACTTTCCCGTGGACATGGGGGTCGCCTATGTTCCGCCCGGAAAAGGCTTTGAACTTGCCGAGGTCGCTTCGGGGTACAATAAAACCAACCGCATGAGTCCCGTACAAGGGGCCATGATCGCTGCCGCTGTCGCTAATGGCGGACAAGTCGTCGTTCCTTATCTATTCAACTCAGTTCAAGACGAAAAGGGCGAGGTTCTTTATCAAGGCGCGACTTTGACCAATGGAACTATCATGACCAAAGAGTCTGCGGCGAAAGTGCGCGAATTGATGGAGCAGACTGTTGTGGCGGGAACTTCGCGTCGCTCTTTCCGACCGATCGTGAAAGATCGCAAGTTCCGCGAAATTGAGATGGGTGGAAAAACAGGCCATCTGACCGGCGATAATCCGCGCGGCCGCGTTGACTGGTTTGTTGGCTATGCTTTGGACGATGAACGAAAAATTGCTGTCGCGGCGATCACTGTGAACAAAAAATTCTGGACTGTGAAGTCGGCACATCTGGGACAAAGCATGTTCCGCAAATACTTCGGCCCCATCGTGTCTAATCAAAAAGGCCGCGTGATTTCTTCGGCCAAATAAAAAAGGCACCCCAGGGTGCCTTTTTTATTGCTCGTCTTTCTTCTTTTCTTCGTGGGTTATTTTAATAGGCGTGACGTCAAGAATGTTCGCCTCACCCACCTCACGCTCATTGTGAGGACCTGCTGAGTCCTCTGTTCGACGAAAACCCTGCCCGTCATTGCGGAACTCATAATAACGAAAGTCCATTCCCGCATTGCCAAAACCAAAAGGCCCCCGCGCAAAGCCACCTGCAAAACCATTCACGCCTTTTGCAACTTGCTTGGCCATGTAGAGCTTAAATCTCCACACCGCCAAATGACGAAGACCAGGTAAAAACAAAATCAGCCCCAGCACGCGTGTGAAAAAAGACGGCACCAAAAACAGCAATCCGGAAATAAAGATCGCGCCTGAATGAAGAATTTTAGAGGCTGGAAGCTGCCCGCGCATCACCGTGGTCTGCAAATTCATGATGGCCAAACGACCTACCGTCGAAACAATCAAAAGCCCTAACAGGCAGGGAAGAAGATAAAGGCCCAAAGTATTTAAAAAGCCCCAGTGACGAACGCCAAGAAAGAAGATCACAATTTCTGCGATCACCAGGGGAAAGGGAATAAAGAACATTGCAACTCCTTTAAAGGAACCTGGTACTACAAGTCCAACGTCGCGACGACAGGACAGTGGTCGGAGCCTTGAACTTGATCGAGAATATCTGCTGAAGAAAGATATTTCTCAAGGCCTTTTGAGATACAAATGTAGTCAATCCGCCAGCCTTTGTTAGAAACGCGGCCAAATGTGCGCATATCCCACCACGAGTAACGCTTTGCTTCGGCTGGTTTAAAATAACGGAAGGTGTCGATGAAGCCCAGTTCCAGAAAAGAATCAAACCACGCTCGTTCTTCAGGCAGAAATCCGCTGACTTTGGAAAGACGAATCGGGTCGTGCACGTCGATATTGTCATGAGCTACGTTATAGTCACCGACCACGACGACTTGACGTCCCGTTTTTAACTTCTCTTTAAGATGAATGTTTAGATCTTTCAAAAATTTCTGTTTAAATCCATGGCGCTCTTCACCTGAGCCACCATTGGGAAAATAGATATTGTACAGATCAAAAGCGCCGTGATCAGACATCACGATGCGACCCTCAGCTTCATACTCTGGAATATTGTCGAAGTGAAACTGCACCGCTTGAGGATCTTGGTGAACGAATGTCGCAACTCCGGAATAACCCTTCTTCGTCGCAGAGGACCAAAAAGAATATTCCCAACCCAATTTTCTGGTTTCAATTTCCACCTGATCAATGTGAGCTTTTGTTTCTTGAACGCAAAAAATGTCTGGCTTTTCAGCATTCACAAACTCCATCAAGCCCTTCTTATAGCAGGCTCTAATTCCATTCACATTCCAAGAGACGATTTTCACAGTTTCTCCTTGAGTTTCCTCCCCAGTGGGAGCAACTATAAATAGCAGATGCAAGGAGACAGTGTCTATGCCAATGATTAATCAACCCGCACCCCAATTCACAACACAAGCTGTATTCGATTCTGGCGAAGTGAAGGACCTTTCTTTAAGTGATTACAAAGGAAAATGGGTTGTTCTCTTTTTCTATCCCTTGGATTTTACATTCGTATGTCCGACGGAACTAACGCAATTCCGCGAGCACGTCAGTGATTTTGCTGCCGCCGGAGCCGTAGTTATGGGCTGCAGCGTTGACTCAGTTCATTCTCACAAACGCTGGTTGCGCGATGATTTGGGAAATTTGGGATATCCTCTTCTTGCGGACCTCACAAAACGTATTGCCCGCGACTACGGCGTACTGTTCGAAGACCGTGGCATCGCCACTCGCGGAACTTTCATTATCGACCCTGAACAAAAAATTCAGTACATGGGCATTCACAACACTTCTGTGGGCCGCGACGCTAAAGAAATCCTGCGCGTTCTTCAAGGCTGCCAATCGGGCGAACTATGCCAGGCCGGTTGGAAAAAAGGTGATTCACATATTTCTCCATTGAAGTAGCCATGAATACGAAATCAGATTTCATTCAGCAATTAAGATCGTCTTATCCGGGGCTTCAGACGAAGCCTCTAGAGGATATCGTCTCTGAAAATCTGATTTCGCCCTTCGCGGTCGAGCTGCCTTCTTCTGTCTTAAAACAGGCGCAAGAAGTGGTCGCGACACTTTTTGCTCTTCGCGAAAAGCCTGCTTATCGCGCGCACTATCAAGACTTGATCCAAGAAAAAGGTCTTCAAGACCCCGGCAACAAGTCTATTATGATGAGCTATGATTTTCATTTGGATGAAAACCAAAACCTGAAGCTCATCGAAGTTAACACGAATGCGGCCTTTCTAATACTTGGCTACGAAATGTACCAGATGAAGGGTCACGCCCTTCCGATCAAAGACTTTTCATTGTCTGAAATGGGCGCGGATATTCGCGAAGAACTGCATTTGCAAGGCAAAACAGCCTCTGAAAAACTGAAGGTCGCCATCATCGATGAAACTCCTTCTGAACAACGCCTGTATGTGGAGTTTCTGGTATATAACGAGCTTTATAAATCTTTTGGTTGGGATTCGCGCATTATGGACTATCGCGAAGTCTTTCAGGACTTTGACCCTGAATTTATTTACAACCGTTATACCGACTTCTTTTTAACAGCACCTGCAAGTCAGAAGCTGCGTGAGAAATTCCTAAAACGCGAAGTGTGCCTATCCCCAAATCCTTATGAGTACCTGCTTTTGGCTGACAAACAACGCATGATCGACTGGATGCAAGCAGGCTTCTTGGAATCTTTAGGCGTTGAAGCCGCGGCAGCGGCACTGATCCGTCAAACTGTGCCATTTTCCTATGACTTGAAACCAGAAGCGGCTGAACAGGTATGGGCGGAAAGAAAAAAACTTTTCTTTAAGCCTAAGAACGCCTTCGGCTCAAAACAGTCCTACAAAGGCGCCTCGATCAGCAATAAAGCCTTTCAAGAGATCGTCGGCCAGGACATGATTGCGCAGGAATTTGTACCAGCCCCGGAACAAACTTTTGAAACACCTGAAGGCCCTCAGAAGTTCAAATTTGATTTGCGCTGTTACGCCTACAAAGGGCGTTTACAACTGGTTCTGGCCCGCCTTTATCAAGGACAGGTGACAAACCTACGCACGCCTTACGGTGGCTTTGCGACTGTTCTATTTCAGTGATTTCACCGCATCATAGCGGACAGAAAGGTACTGCGTCGTCTCGCCGTCTTTTTTAACCAGCAAAAGTTCGTACTCATTGTGGGCACGCTGATACAGCTTGTATTGCGCCCCCGTGCTCTGAATCCACGACTCCAACTGTTCTTTCTGCGGAAAGGACGGGCTTTTTAAATTCCAAAATGAAAATTTGGCCCCATCACTCATCATCTGAAACTGCCACAGACTTTGGCCCACCTTGGGGTTTTTATAGGTGTCGATCAAAGTTGGCGCGAATAAAGAAAAGCGTTTTGCGCCACTCTCTGTTGAGCTGCCACAAAGAACCTGGGGCTCAGAATACGGTCCCTTCAGAAAAGATTGATAGCCATAAAGCTTTGTCTGTTGCGACTGACCCTCCACATAAAATTCCGCGTCTCGCGCCACCAGCAAGGTTTCGGGCAGTTTTGACAAAGCCCCCACAAAGTCGGCGCGCATCTCGCTTAAAAATTCGGGACGTTCTTCACAAGCCGGTGCCGTTGAAAACTGTGGCTGCAGCAAACGCCCTTGATCAGAGTTTTTCCAGGCGAATGAACTTGTTGAAATTAGCACCAGTAGCAAAAAGCCCGTTGATTTCACGACGACCCCTTTTTATGTCTAGTCCAGTATTCGGCAGAAAGTTTTTAAGGCTTAATATTAAAGTGCAGTCGTGTTCTGCCGATATGAAGAGTGTCTCATTTTTCTACAGGGAGTGTGGAAGCAACATGACGATGAAATTAAGCGGCGCTCGAAAACAGAAGGAATCGACAAACTTTTATTCATCTTTCGACCAACTGAATGGTGTCCATCCTTGGATGGAGGCCGTGACAGAAGGTTATGTCTCGTACCGCGTACGAGAACTCCACGCGGGCAAAGTTGCCTACTTCAACTTTATATTGGCAAAAGAAATGGGTCTGATTGCTGCGGATCATCCTCTGCAGATGACTGAAGATTTAGAAAATAAATTGATTGAGACTTTTTCAATTCAAATCATCAACGAATACGACGAACTCACGCAACGCCGCATCGATCCTGAAACCATCCGCCCGCATCGCCACATGGCCACCCGCTATCTGCAACTTCAACACGCCAACAAACAAGGCAAAACTTCCGGCGACGGCCGGGGCATTTGGAATGGCACCGTTTATCATCGCGGCACCACCTGGGATGTCTCTAGTCGCGGAACCGGTGTCACGTGTCTTGCTCCGGGAGCTGTAGAGGCCGCTAAACCGCTAAAAACCGGTGGCACCGAGTTCGGCTATGGGTGTGGCCTGGCCGAGATCGACGAGCTTTTGGGAGCGTCGATTCTTGCCGAAGTCATGCATTTGCAGGGTTTGCGCACGGAACGAGTCCTTTGCGTCATCGATTTGGGAAAAGGTTACGGCATCGGTGTCAGAGCCGCACCGAACTTAATTCGTCCGGCACATCTATTTCTTTATTTGAAACAGGAAAAATACGACACTTTAAAAGCCGCCACTGACTATCTGATCGATCGTCAAGTCGCCAATAAATCGTGGGATATCCCGTCTCGAGGCCTGCAAAGATACGATGCGCTGTTAAGCTGTGTCTCAAAGGCCTTCGCTGAATTTACGGCGCAAATGGATATTGACTACATCTTTGCTTGGTTAGACTGGGATGGCGACAATGTCCTGGCTGATGCCGGGATTATCGATTACGGAAGTGTTCGTCAGTTCGGGATTCGCCACGACAAATATCGCTATGATGATGTGGAAAGATTCTCGACCAATCTTAACGAACAAAAACAGAAGGCTCGTCTGATTGTACAAGTTTTCGCACAAATGGTCGACTACCTGAAAACCAAGAAAAAGAAACCGCTGCGCCAGTTCGCCCGGCATCCAGAGGTTCTGAAGTTCAATAAAACTTTCGACAAAAAACGTGCGGAAAGAATCTTATATCGCATGGGCTTTAATGAAACCCAAAGAAATAATATATTCACCCACAAAAATCTGTTCGAAAAATTTGACAAAGAATTCTCGTTCTTCGAACGCGCAAAAATCAGTGGTTCCACAGAAAAGGTCGCCGACGGTGTAAATCATCCCGCCCTTTTTAATATGCGCTCTATTTTAAAAGAATATCCAAAGTTTCTGTTGGAAAGCCCGGTGCCTTTTGAAAAACGCTGGATGACCGACGGCAACTTCTTCAAAATCATTCTTTCAAGTTTCGCCAAAGCCCGCGATGCCCGTATGGGAGAAAAGCAACAGCGTCACATTGAAAAATTCCAGATGGCCTATCGCTCTTTAGTGATTGCGGCCGCAGGCAAACAGAAGCCCGACACGATTATAAAAGGCATTTGTGAGCGCGCGGAAAAACTTAACTCCGATAAACGCATCACAGGCAATGCCTTAATCGAAATGGTGGAAGAGATCATCACCGAAAAGAAAAAAGGTCTATCCATGGATCAAATCCAAAAGATCGTCGATCGTTTGGTCTTTGAAAACAATGGATTGCCCGAGGTGAATACCGGTCGCTTCTATAAAGACCTCCAAAGCACTCCGGCAGTCAAAATGGACCTTTACGCAAAACTCTTAAGCCTCGTCGAAGAGAACGCCGAGTCCATCTAATTTCTTAACGAAGGTCGACTCTGCAAAAAAGAAACCCACACGCGGGGATTCCAGAAGGACACGTGTGGGCTTCGAGGGGCCATGAGAACTAGAGCGATTAATTTGCGTAGGCGTAAATCAAAGAGCCGCCTTTTAACATATTGATAACTTTGGTTTTAAGTGAGCTTGCCACCGCGGGGCAACCCCAGCTACGACCCTGAATCACAGATTTTTCGCTGACATAGTTGGCGCCATGGATTACAACCGCACGACCGCGCGCATTGGAATTCGTCGAAGAAAGACCATCCATTCTTAAAGACAATCCATTCGAACCATTGTAAGTGCTTCCGGTCAGATAGTAACCCAACGAACTTGCTTTAGAGCCTGACGTGTTGCTGAACTTCTCTGCATAACCGTCGTGGTTCGAGTCAGAGCCTTTGCCGTGAGCCACGTGAATGCTCCAAACTTTTCCCGTTTTCATATCGATGATGTGGAAACGAGCTTTCGTGGACTTCGCACCGAAATCGATCACAGACACATAGTTCTTATTTTTGATTTTTGATTTATTCGAATCGAAATAAATCAGCGCTTTAGCCAAAGCATCCGTGTTGATGGCTCGGCTGGGATCCACATAGTCGTACTCCTTCAAGATCGCAGATTTGGTGCTGCTGGCAACAGCATTTTCTTCAACCATGCCGGTCGCTTCCGGATTTTCCGACTGAGCCGTAGAGTCAAACACTTGCTCTTGTGTTGTATCGTCCTGCAAAGTCTCCGTGGAACTTAAGTCGTCACTGTTTCCTGCACAGGCAGCTAATCCAAGATAGGCAGTCAACACAAGTGAACTTAGTAATGTTTTTTTCGTCATTCTTCCTCCGTGAAAAATTGGCGTTGTGTGTTTGTGAGATCCTACATAAGCGAGGTTACAAAGCGGCAATTTTAGTTACGGAAAAAGAAAATTTAAGACGTTCATCCCAAAGTTTTTTGAGAATCACTAGGATAAAGCACGCCGAAGGTGCGTGAACAAACTCAGGTTCGCACTATTTTTTGATTCTTTTGAGCTAGATAAAAATAAGAAAGGCGGATTTCAACCGCCTTTGCAAAGAACTATTTCTTAAGATCCGACAGCTGCTCTCGCACCCACCGACGAATAATCGGATATTCTTCTTCTTTTAACGAGTGATCTTTGTCCATTTCAACCCAGGACACTTTTAGTCCGGCGTCCTTCAGCTTATCCACCCCGTATTTGGTTTCTTCCAAAGGCAGAATATCGTCTTGATGCCCATGCGTGAATAACCAAGGTGTATGCCGGGCCTCCATCGATAAATTCGTACGCCAGCGTGGATAGAAATTGAAATACCCGCTGATGCCAACAACCCCCGCAAGTTTTTTGGGATAATTTAAACCGACATCCGCACTGATCAAACATCCTTGCGAAAAACCAAAAAGGAATATTTTTTTAGGATCCCAGCCTTGGTTTTCAAGATCATTTAAGAGATCAAAAAGCTTCTCACGGATTTTAAGCACACCGTTACTTTGAAATGGCGGTTCTCCATACCACGTATATCCATCTAGAAAGCGTCGAGGCGCATTCAGCAACAAATAATTCATCTCAGGAATATTCAACTCGTCGTCAAAAGAATAGAAAGGGCGAATGCTATCCCCACGTCCATGCAGGACAATCATCAAAAATTCTGACTTCTTCTTGGCGGGAATAAACTTATGTTTGAATAAATTTGTGGAAATCATAAACCTGCTCTAGCCACGGAACGAGAACAAAATAAAACCTGGCGTGCCTTCGTCAATTGAACATCTTCATTTAAACCCTGCTCTTCCATTTCAAGGCAGTCCCCGGCAGAGTAAGCCAAAGTGGAACGAACTTGTTTTTCAGGTGCGAACAATGGATTCATAAACTGGTCGGACTCGCGAGCGACTGAAATCTTCTCGAAATCCACGGCGACATCAGGTTGAAGACCCTTCATCTGCGGCGAACGACCTGATGGCAGATAGTAGAAACCTTTGGTTTCAAACAACGCGATCTTTTTATTCTGGGACCAGTACTCGCCCTCTTGGAAGGACCCTTTTCCAAAAGTCTTTTCTCCGACTAAGAGCGCGCGGTTCAAATCACGCAAAGCCCCGGCTACGATTTCCGCGGCACTCGCAGAAGACCCGTTAATAAGAATTGCCATCGGTAAAGAGAACATCTTTTCTTCGCCGCCATAATACTCTTCCGGCTTTTTACTTGGATCAAGATAACGAACTTCAAAAATCTTTTTATCGCCACCGACAAAAAGACTGGCGATACAAGCCGCCTCTTCCATCTGACCGCCTGGGTTGTCACGAAGATCTAACAGTAAACCACGCACGTGTGACTTTTTAACGATTGCCAAAGATTCTTTAACCTTGTCGCAAGAGCCTTTGGCAAACTTGTTAATACCCACCACTGCGATCGGCTTAATACCATCGATGACCCGAGTAGAAACCGTCGCCACGGTAATTTCTGTACGGCGAAGACGGAACTTTTTCTTTTCACCATCACGGTCGATGACGACGGAAGTCACTTCGCCGACTTCACCTTTCAGCAATTCAGAAACCCGAACTTGCATAAGTCCGCGCACTTTTTTGCCATTTACAGACAATAACAAATCCCCTTTTTGAACACCGGCCAATTTTGCGGGGCTGCCCTCTGTCACTTTGCGAACAACATAACCTGTTGCCGATTGGCCTAATGTGATGCCTAAAGAAGTGGATCGATTGTCTGCTTTGGCAACCACCTCTTGAAACTGAGAAACCGGCATCAGGTAAGTATGCGGATCACGAAACACCGAAATAAATCCATTCAGCCCCAAACCCACCATCCAGGACTTTTGGCTTTCCGAAATATGCTTTTTCTCGAGTTGCTTCCAAGCCTTAAAGAAGGAAACCTTCACCGCCTGAGCTGTGTTTTTACTAAAAAACTCTTTCCAAGGTTCTAACTGCTTTTTTTCCGAACTCATGTCGACGGACACAAGCTCTTCCACCGGGACCAATTGACCTTCTTGCGTAAGGCCCAAGTTAAAGCGGCCCGCAATAGTTAGAACCGCATTAGCGCAAGCCAGATAGTAACGCTCAGAACTGCTGCATGTTTGATCTTGTAAAAGGTCTTCCAAGGCATCTGGGCCGAGCCCCGTCTCAGCCCAGTAGCCCTCAACGGACTTAACCTTGGAAGTGTCGCGATAAGATTTACGCGACAAGGATATACTGACCCCCACGGCCAATACCAACAATGATGCTATGAAAAAACGTGGTGAACTAAGCACTCATCGCCTCCCGACTAGTGACACTCTTGAGCAACGGCTGTGCCGCCTCAGATCCAATTAGTTCCATTCTGAGGCCCTTTTTTGGTATTTTTTGCCAGGTTGAACAGGTCCCTAACAGGCCGCAAAACAGCCCCCTGTCCTTGTGAAAAGAAGGACTCTGTAATAGGGTGAAAAAACTATGATTATTGTAACGGGTGCAAACGGCTTTATTGGCAGTGTAATGGTGTGGGAACTCAACCAAAAGGGCTTTACGGATATCATCGCCGTAGACTCTGTCGGCTTAGAGGAACGCAACCTTTTAAAAAAACGTCAGATCTCGAAGTTCCTTTTGAAAGACGAACTTTGGCCCTTTCTGCAAACGGAAGAAGCCAAGAAGAAAGTCACGTGGATCATTCACATGGGGGCTTGCTCTTCAACGACAGAAACCAACAAAGAGTTTCTTTGGGAAAACAACACCTACTACACACAACGTATTTTTGAATGGTGCACTCAGCATGCTAAATCTCTGATTTACGCCTCCAGTGCGGCCACCTACGGAGCCGGCGAACTGGGTTTTGACGATATGACAGATCCGGAAAAACTTCGCCCGCTAAATTTGTACGGAGAATCCAAGGTTCTTTTCGATCGTTGGGCCGTGAAACAAACTCAAACGCCCCCGCACTGGTACGGACTGAAGTTTTTCAATGTGTTCGGACCCAATGAATACCACAAAGAGGCGATGTCCAGCGTCGCCTTCAAAGCTTACAACCAAATCAAAGCCAACGGTCATTTAGGTTTGTTCAAGTCAGCAGATCCCAAATACAAAGATGGCGAATTCATGCGCGATTTTGTTTACGTGAAAGACGTAACGGGTTGGATGGCCGAGCTGATGGATAAGAAACCTAAAAATGGTGTTTATAACATGGGCTTCGGAAAACCCCGTACCTGGTTGGATTTGGCTGGCGCTGTATTTACAGCGATGAAAAAAGAAATGAAAATTAACTGGTTGGAAATGCCCGAAAACATTCGGGGACAATACCAATACTTCACAGAGGCAAAAACGGACAAATGGTTGGCAGCGGGAATGAGCCCTGCAAAATGGCCTTTGGAAAAGGCCGTGGCCGACTACGTTCAAAATTATCTCGCCAAAGACGATCCTTCACTTTAAGGACTGATTATGGAGACGGACTTTCTACCGCCGCATCTGAGAAAATATGTCGTTGAACAACACTACGACAAATACACCCCTGTCGATCAGGCTGTCTGGAGATATATTCTTCGTCAGTTGAAGGCATTTCTTTCTAAACATGCTCACGAATGTTACGTGGATGGTTTGGAAAAAACAGGCATTAATATCGAAAGAATTCCCCGTATTGAAGAAGTCAGCGCCAAACTTAAAGAGTTCGGCTGGAAAGCGCTGCCCGTCAGCGGCTTTATTCCACCGGCGGCCTTCATGGAGCTTCAGTCTTTAGGCGTGTTGCCAATCGCTTCAGATATGCGCACGTTGGATCATTTGCTTTATACCCCCGCGCCTGACATCGTTCACGAAGCAGCCGGGCACGCGCCGATTTTAATACACCCGGAATTTTCTGAATACCTTCGTCAATATGCGCAGGTTGCCAAAAAGGCGATTATCAGCAAAGAGGACCTGGATCTTTACGAAGCGATTCGTGATCTGTCTGATATCAAAGAAAATCCTGTATCGACGCCGGAACAAATCAAAGCGGCGGAAGAACATCTCGAGATCGTCAGCAAAAATATGTCGCATGTATCAGAGGCCTCTGAACTTTCGCGCATGAACTGGTGGACGGCCGAATATGGACTTATTGGCTCTTTGGAAAATCCGAAGATTTTCGGAGCTGGCTTGCTTTCCAGTGTAGGCGAATCGAAGTGGTGTTTAAGTCAAAAGGTAAAGAAAATCCCTTTGACCGTGGATTGTATTAAACAAACTTACGACATCACCGAGCCGCAACCTCAGCTTTTTGTGACTCCCGACTTTAAAACTTTGAGCAAAGTTCTTGAAGATATGGCCGACCAAATGGCTTTCCGTCTAGGGGGACTTGCCGGCTTAAACAAAGCGATTGAAGCTCATTCTGTGAATACCGCGGAATTGAACTCAGGCATTCAGATTTCCGGACAGATTGTCGAAGCCATCACTGACAGCCAAGGACAGGTCGCTTACTTACGTTTGAGTGGCCCCACCCAGCTTTGTTACATGGATCAAGAACTGGCGGGTCACGATAAAAAGTATCATGCGCACGGTTTTGGAACTCCCGTTGGCTTTTTAAAGGCACATCCGACGAAATGCCCGTCCACGTTCACCGACGAAGAATGGTCCGCCTTGCAGGTTGAGTCCGGCAAGACCACGCGCCTAGAGTTCACGTCAGGTGTGGTTGTGACTGGTGTCGTTCAATATCGCCTTATTAAAAACAGTAAAACCATCACGCTGACGCTGGAAAATGCCAAAGCAGAATTGAATGGCCGCGTTCTTTTTGCTCCCGAATGGGGCACTTATGACATGGCCATCGGGTCTTCCGTGACCTCTGTCTTCGGCGGACCTGCCGATCGTGAAGCTTACGGCGAAATCGTCGACTTCATCGCAAAACGTGTTCCCGTTCCCAGCTATTCTGAACAGGAGCTTTTGCGCCATCGTCACTATGGCGCCATCAGAAAATTGCGCGAAGAAAAAGTGCAAGGCGAAAAACTGACCGAGGAATTATCAAAAATTTTACAATCTCATCGCAGTATTTTTGCAGATGATTGGCTTTTACCACTGGAAGCTTTAGAGCTTCTTCACGCTCGCGATTCTCACTCATTCTTGAAAAAACAAATCGAGGAAGACTTGGCTTTGCTGGCGAAAAAGGATGAAAAAACCCAAGGTCTGATCAATGACGGATTGGCTTTGGCAGGAGCTCTTTAATGAATTTGAAACGTCCCTTTGAAGTGCGCATCGTTCTGGTGCGCACAATATACGAACGCAATATCGGTTCCACCTCGCGCGCGATGAGCAACATGGGTTTCGATAAACTCGTGTTGGTGGCCCCCGCCTGTGACATCACCTACGAGGCTCAGCAAGCGGCCGCGACAGGCCAGACGGGATTGCAGAACAGAACCACTTATGCGTCGTGGGACGAATTCTTTGCCAAAGAACCCGAAAGCATCAAAATCTGTTTCACGGCCCGCGACGGCAAGGGACGTCAAGTTAGGGACATCGATGAAGTCCTGACGGATATTGCCGATCACGCTCCACCCTTCCAGGTTCATAGTGACGATCCTTTTGTTATTCACTTGATCTTCGGACCTGAGGATTGGGGACTTTCTGCTGAAGATCTGGAACATGCGAATTTTTGTGCGTGCCTGCCGACCTTCGGGGAAAACTGGAGCCTGAATCTAGCGCAAGCAACACTGCTGGGGATGTTCTCTTTAAGAAAACTATGGGGCGGACAGCGCACTAAATTGGATGGCGGAAAAAGCCGACGAGCCCCGCAAGGCATTCAGGGCATTAATCCCGAAGAAACTTTGCGCACCTGGCTTGAAGAGATGGGCTTTGATTTAACTCGCCAACGCAAAATCAACGTGTTCACTGTTCTTCGTCGAATGCTTTTACAAAACACCCCGACAAAAAAAGAACTTGTGATTCTAGAAACCGTTCTGCAACAGAGTCTTCGTAAGTTACGAGAATGGAAAGAATATCAAAAACGGGATGGCAAGGCTTAAGACGTCATGAGGTCATGACGTCATCTTGCAGGCGATCCTCTTGTTCGCGAATCGCACGCAGCTTCTGATCAAGCTTCACCATGGCTGTGGTCATGTTGTGACCCAAGTCAGTCAGTTCATTAATTCGGGATACTGTCTCGGTATCCTCGGCACCCACCAAACGCAGGCTTTCAAGCTTCGCAGAGTTTAAATCAATTTCTTTGGAAACCGTTTCCATTCTTTGATTCAACTTTTTGCGATCTTCAACCAACGCCTTCGTGATTTCCTGAATCTGTTCCAGAGTCAGGACTTCCAATTTACCATTTTTAAAAGAATCTTCAGATTGGGTCTCATCCCCTTGGAAAGCTTCCCAGAAAAGAGACCATTCGTTTTTGAGGGCTTTTACGATCGACCTACTACTGTCATCACCCATATATAATTAAATACTCCTGCGCCCTAAAAGGCGACTTACCGGTTCAGGCCTTCGGAATAAGAAAGTAACAAAGCCCGTAACCCAAGATCGCCACACCGAAAGTCACCAAAGATAGGAAAACAAAACCTGTTCTGACCAACCCGACTTCGATACGGTATCTCTTAGCTATTCTAGCACAGACGCCAAGAAGCTTGCCATCTAGAGCATGGTCTAGCTTGTCGACGCGGGGCAAACAAGTAGCCAGGATCAAATAAAGCAGGATTCCAGTCCCAAACCACAATATTGCAATCAGCCAAATGACGCGCACAATCCAAGTTTCAATACCTAAGGCTGTGCCCAAACCTTTACATACGCCCGCCAAAGCTCCATCGCTAGCGCGGACCCAGCGATAATTTTGGGTCATCGAATCTGTTGTCATGACAAAGTCCCTGTAATCATAAAGTCGTTTCCAAAAGTCAGGTAACGAGGGTTTTTAATGTGAATTTTATTTTTCATTTCAGAAATGCGCACTGTCTCGGTCCACGATCGGGCTCCCCCAGAACCCATAATGATGGGAGCTTGAAACATATAAAGGCGGTTCACCAGTCCCGCGCTGATGAAAGAACTCGCCGTTAAAGCGCCCCCTTCGACCATCACGGATCTTAAGCCTTGGGTGTAAAGCTGAGCTAACAAGGCTTCCAAATTGAGATCGCCCCCGACATTTGTTTTTACATAAACAATTCGAGGACTCGCCTTTAAATTCTGCAGAGTTTTTTCCACGCGTTCCCGCGCTTCTTCAGCCACACACCAGAAAACGTTTTCCGAGGAGTGAACTGCAGAAAGTTTTAAATCGTCATAACGATAAAGAAGTTCACCTTCGCCATCGACGACAACAATCTTGTTATCCTTCGAGATTTTCGGATGGCGAATGTTCAAAGAAGGATTGTCAAAATCAATGGTTCCCTTACCAACAAGAATCGCATCATAACAAGCGCGCAGATAATGAACATATTCACGCGACTGCGGGCCGGTGATCCACTGACTTTCTCCGGATTTCAAAGCCACTTGACCATCCAGGCTGGAAGCCATCTTCAAAGCGACAAATATTTTTTTCTGTCTAAAGTTCCACAGAAAAGCCTCGCACACTTCTTCAAGCAATGTTTTGATTTCCTGCTCTTCTGTGGGATTGGCCGAGTGAAAAACCTCCGCCTCAATGCCGGCGGCTTCCAGGATGGCAGCGCCTTGCCCCGCCACCAAAGGATTCGGATCGATCAATCCAAAGGTCACTTTTTTTAGCGGAAGTCGGGCCATCATCTTTGCGCATGAAGGCGTTTTCCCTTCGTGGGCGCAGGGCTCAAGAGTGACAAAGACATGAGCATCTTTAAGATTTTCTGGAGAAAGATTTTTAAGTGCGTTCACTTCCGCATGAGGGCCGCCGTAAAATTCGTGGTGCCCACAGGAAATAAATCCACCTTGAGCATCTAGAACCACGGCCCCCACCAAAGGATTCGGACTCACACGAGTGGCCCCTTTGTAGGCCTCACTGATGGCAAGCCTCATGGCTTGTTCAGACGAAAGCTTGGTTCCCTGAGAAGGAATAGAAAGGGGCTTCATTAGTTCCATAGATCCTGACTACGTTAAATATCCACGTTCACGCTGATCGCGCTCAATCGCATCAAACAAAGCCTGGAAGTTGCCATCTCCGAAACCGTCATGACCTTTGCGCTCAATCACTTCATAGAAAATCGGGCCGAAAGTATTCTTCGTGAAGATTTGCAGCAAATAACCCTTCTCGTCTCCATCCACAAGAATAGCATTTTTCTCAAGACGATTTAAATCTTCCGTCACATTCGGAACACGTGTCGGCAGCATCTCATAATATGAGTGAGGAGGAGGAGTTAAGAATTGGATTTCGCTGTTTTTCAAGTTTTCCAGCGTACCAATAATGTCAGTCGTCAACAAAGCAACGTGCTGAATGCCAGAGCCTTTGTATTCATCCAAATACTCCTGGATCTGTGACTTCGTCTCTGTGGGCTCATTAATAGGCACCGAGAACTTTCCACATGGAGAACGCATCACCTTAGAAAGCAGACCTGTTTTTGCACCACGAATATCAAAGTAGCGAGCTTCACGGAAAGCCAAAACCTTCGTGTAAAAATCACACCACTTGTCCATTTCACCTTTGGGAACATTGTTGGTGAAATGATCGATCACGGTAAAGCCAACACCTTGAGGAGCTTTATCTTCGGGTTTAACCTGGAAAATTTCGTTGTAAAGCTTGTTATGATTTTTTTCGTCAATGAAGTAAATCAATGAGTCACCAATACCGTAAATAGCGGGAAAAGGTGTCGCGCCTTTTTGGTGATCATTACCTTCATAAGGACGACCTCCACGAGCCACAGCCGTCTTAAACGCATGTTCAGCGTCCTTGACACGGAATCCTGTCGCACAAATAGAGGGACCGTGCATTTTTGCAAAGTCTGTCGCAAAGGTTTGAGGTTCACAATTCAAGATATAGTTGATGTCGCCCTGGCGGAATAAGCGGATGTTTTTGCCATGAACCTGTCCCACCTCTTTAAAGGCGTAACGCTTAAAAATAGTTTCGAAATAGTGTGCGTCGGGACCTGAATATTCGATGAAATCCACGCCATCAAGACCGATTGGATTTTGCTCTGTAATTTGAGCCATAGCTTCCTCCTAAAAAGCTGACAGTAGCCCTCTTTAGGGCTGATTTCAAGCAAGAAGAAGTTTAATAAAATCAATACCTTAAACGATCGCAAGAGCCGTCTTGCCCTCAACCTAAACGACTGTAAAAATCGAGGACTTTAGGGTCGACAATAATAGATCGGGGATTCCACCCGATAAGATGCAAGCCTTCTGCCGATCGCAAACGACTGAGCGCCACATACGCATGCCCTGGCTCCCAAAGGGAACTTAAGTCACACCATAGATCATCTAGCGTCGCCCCTTGGCTTTTATGAATCGTCGTGGCGTAAGCCAAAGTCAGAGGAAACTGAACAACTTGGGCCATGATATTTCCTTCCGCATCCTGAATCGCGAAAGAGGTTTTCTCAACCTGCACTTCTCGCCCGCCATCCTTTTTAACAGTGACTTTGTCTGCGGTGATATCCGTAACCACGCCCCTTGTGCCATTCACCCAACGCTTTTGTGGATCGTTTTGCAAAAACATCACCCGGCATCCCAGTTTCAACACTAACTTCAAAGGCACTGGCGCTGATTTTTGCAGGATTTCGACATGCTTTTCTGAACCAAAGTAAATCGAATCAATGGTGATTTCCTCTTCATCCAGCTCTTTTAATTTCTTCTGATTAAAGTTATCCGCCGCGATCTTGCGAGGAAAAAGACGTGTTCCGGGATGATCTTCGTCGTGATCCTGAAGGTGCTCGTTTAAAAAATCACGAACTCGTTCGGTGGTCAGACCATGACGAACATCGCTCAGAATATCCAAAAATAAATTATCCGAGACTCGTTGGTTGTGTGAAAGTTTAACGTTTTGAAAACCGCTTTGTTGCCAGACGGCATTTAAAAAACACCAATCGCGCTGTCCCGTTTGAGTAACCGGAGGCAATTGCGCAAAGTCGCCAACGGAGATAATACGCAAACCACCCCAAGGAAGTTTTGATTCGCGGGCTCTTTGCGAAAGGGCTTCTGCGATCATCAGGGCCTGCCCGGGAATCATCGAAATCTCGTCGATAATCACACCTTCCACTTTTCGCAGTCTTGCCATCAGTTTTGTGTCTTTAGCCGCCCGATTGTAGGTGGCATCAGGGCCGCCCTCCATGATACCCAAGCCAAAGAAACTATGAAATGTTCTGCCCCCCAAAAGGACAGCGGCAGCTCCGGTACTTGCTAAGATGGGCATTTCTTTGGGATCGAGTTCTTTCATGAAGTGGCGAATAAGAAAACTTTTGCCACTACCGGCTCCGCCCGTCAGAAAAACGTTCTCGCCAGAACGAAGTAGTTCCAAGGCACTCGATTGTTCTAAAGAAAGATCGACAGGAGTTTTAGACATGAATGGAACGATCATGCCATAGCCATGATCGTTCCTTCAACAGCTTAACGAGAGAATTTACCGTTCAAAGTCACATCACGTTGCGTGACCTCGCAGATTTCGCGTGGGCCATAACGAGGGTCCGTCACTTCCCAGCGGCAACGACGATCGAAATAACGGCGGTCCAGGATGCTAACACGGATGGTGTTGTAGTCATCGCTGAAACTTAAGACAACCTCGCGTCCATCCATATAACAAACGCCTGGATCAAAGTAGAACCCTACGGACTCCACAGCGCCTTTACGTGTGACATAAGCCCATTTTAAATCATTCACAGAGGACTGACACTGTGGCATCACGAAGCTGTCACCACGAGCATCTTTATAAGAAAGAACGGGTCTGTTCCCCTGAAAGGCAATTGTCAGCTCCCCACGGCGTCCCTCAAAAGACCCCTGATAAACCCCTTCCACCTTTTTCGCACGCGCCAAATATTCGTCCGGCACTTCACCATTTTCAATTTTGACTGTCTTACAAGCCGTCAAAGCCATTGTGGCGACTAAAAGCAAAACAAATTTTTTCATCGGATTCCCCCTTTTCTTCGATTACCGCGAGTTCTCACTGAAGTAAAATTGATAACAATGCCATAACGCCCTCGTCCATGGTCCCGAAGCCCTTTTAAATGATTTTGGCCGGGTTTACGATTTACAAACGACTAATATTCTAACCGTGGGAATTCTTACATGCTCAAACTCCTCTTGGCTTCAACCCTTGCTCTCTCTGCCCAAGCTCAATCCGTGAAAACTGTCGCACCTTCCGCGAAGATTCCAGACAAAAGAACCTTCCCGTTAAGTTCCGAGATCAACCCTTGTGATGACTTTCACAAATACGTTTGCGACAAGGCCGAGAATTCATTCAAATTGCGACCGGACCGACGCAGCCATACCTTTGCCTTTAATGACTCGCGCGAAAGACTTTTAGAGATCAAAAAGAAATTTATGAAAGATCTGCCCAAACAAAAAAATATGGATGAGCGCAGTGAGCAAGTGCGCGACGTCTACATGTCCTGCATGGATACGTCGGCGAAAAGCAAAGCCGAGAAGGCGGAAGTGGCTCGTATGGTCCAAGAGATCAGTCAGATTAAAACAGCCCAAGAATTGCTTCGCTATTCGCATGCAAATTTACCAAAGGGCTTTGGCAATATGGTCTTTTTGTGGGCGTCTCCGAACTTAGATGATCCGAAAAAGATGGATGCGATGCTTTACGCAAACTTCATGCTTTTGCCGGATCATAAATATTACGAACAACCAGAACTTCTGAAAGAATATGAATCTTTGTTGGCCCTGTTCCTTCAGAACATTGAACCGCAGATCAAAAAAACAGAAGCTCTGTCCCGCGCCAAAGCGATGGTCGACTTCGAAAAAGAGTTTATCAAAACCTATCCGGTCACAGCCGTACGCCACCAACGTTGGAGCGAAAAACGGGTAAGTACGCAGGCGGATCTTATAAAAAAATATCCGCAGCTTTATCTACAACCTCTGTTTGAGAAAACTCCCCCGGCAGTGCTTGTCAATACGCCCATTCCCGAGGCATTGGATTTTATCAATGTTCAACTTGAAAAACAGCCCCTGCAAGTTTGGAAGGATATTTACCTGTATAAAGCTTTAAGCGATCAAATGGATGATGGTTATCCGAAGTTTTTTAAAGCCGGATTTGATTTTGAAAAGAAATTCTTCGGCGGACCTGAAAAGCGTCCCGATCGCCAAGAACGATGTACAACCACAGCCAGCAACTACTTCATGAAAGAGATCGATGCAGCCCTCGTTGATAAGGTCTTCCCCCAATTTGACGAAAGCAAAGTCCACGAAGTCGGTGCCCGCATCCGGCAAAGTATTCTGGATGGTCTAGAGGCCAACAAATGGCTTTCGAAAGAAGGAAAAAAAGAGGCTATTGCAAAGATTAAAACGGCCCGCTTGCAACTTGTAAAACCTCATACCGACAAAGAGTGGGACTTCATTCCTCTGCGTAAATATTCAAAAACAAACTACGTGCAAAACATGCACACGTATAGCGAAGCTCGTTGGGAAAAGAACATGACCGAGCTGCGCGAGCCCGCCAACCAGGATGCCTGGGGTATGGGGCCTTTAACTGTGAATGCCTACTACAGCAGTAACGAAAACAAGTTCGTTCTTCCCATCGGCATACTTCAATACCCCTTCTATGATAAAGACGGATCGGTGATTGAAAATCTGGGGGCCGTGGGCGCGGTTATGGGACACGAGCTCGGCCACAGCATTGATGACAGCGGCTCCAGATATGATTCTCAGGGACGCCTGCGCCAGTGGATGACGACCAAAGACATTATGGAGTTCAACTTGCGCGGACAAAAAATGATCGATCAGTTCAACCAAATCGGTCATGATGGCAAGCTGACTCTTGGAGAAAATGTCGCCGATCTTGTCGGCTTAACGTTTGCCTACAATGCCGCATTCCCAAAAGGCCAAGGAACTGAAAAAGATAAAAAAGATTTTTTCATCGCCTATGGCCGACTTTGGTGCACGGTGATTCGCCCGGATTTCGACAAGCTGATGCGCAAGACCGATCCGCATTCCGCAGGGTGGGCTCGCATTAACGAACAGGTCAAACACCAGCCTGCTTTCGCGGAAACCTTCCAATGTAAGCCGGGCGATAAAATGACTTTACAGCCTCAGGAGCGGGTGCAAATCTGGTAAACAGGACCCTCTACGGTCTGCTGCACCCCAATAAAAGGGCCTCTCTTTGCTGCATTTCAAAGCAAGGCCTGCTATGGTAAGAATCTTGGCTGTGACGCAGGAGGAATCTGTGACAGTGAAGTTTGTTAACTTCGAATCAAAAACTGAAAATCCTCATTATGAGGGAGTCTACGACATCGCCCCGGCTGAACTTCAGCAACGGATGGCCGATGTGAAGCTTGTGGATGTTCGTCAACCTGAAGAATTCGTCGGCGAGTTGGGACACGTGCCCGGCGCCGAGCTTGTAGTTCTTAACACCCTCCCCGATCAGCTTGAAAATTTACCCAAAGACCAAACCGTGGTCTTCATTTGCAGAAGTGGCGGCCGTTCCGCTCAAGCGACAGCTTTTGCAAAAATGAATGGCCTCACGCACGTTTATAATATGCAAGGTGGAATGCTGCTTTGGAACCACCTTCAATTGCCTGTTGAAAGATAAAAAATATGCCAGGAAAAGTATTTGTTAATAGAACTTTGAATCTGAAAAAGATTCGTTACATCGGCGTCGATATGGACCATACATTGGTTCGTTATAACAGTGAAAACTTCGAGCGCCTTTCTCACACCACGATGATCGAAAAGCTGATCAAGCGCGGCTACCCGGACACTTTGCGAAAGCTGACGTTCGATTACAACTATGCGATCCGCGGCTTGGTGATCGACCGCAAGATGGGAAATCTTTTGAAGTTGAATCGTTATACCGCGATTCGCGCCAGTTATCATGGCCTGAAACCCTTGGATTTCAAAAGCCATCAAAAACTTTACAAATCCACCTATATCGATTTAAGCAACTCGGACTATTTGGCTGTGGATACATCTTTTTCGATCTCTTTGGCGAATTTGATCGCGCAAATTGTTGAGCTGAAAGACACGGATTTGGCCAACAAGTATCCAGAATACTCGCAAATCGCGGATGATGTGCTGGACGCTTTGGACGAAGCTCATCGCGATGGTTCTTTGAAAGATGTCGTAAAAAAGAATCTTGATCACTACATCATCAAAGACCCGGCCCTTGTTGCCGGACTGGAAAAATTCCGCCGTCACGGAAAGAAAATCTTCGTTCTGACCAACTCGGACTTTCATTACACGAAGCTTCTGCTCGACTATGCGATTCAACCGTTTTTGAAAGAGCATAAATCCTGGCAGGATCTGTTCGAGTTCGTGATCACTTTTGCGTCTAAGCCCAAGTTCTTCTATGAAAGTCAGAAGTATCTTCGTGTAAATCCCGAAGACGGCACGATGACCAACATGGAAGGGAAGCTAACGCCGGGGATTTACCAGGGCGGGAATGCCAAAAAGTTCACCGCTGACCTGGAACTTGCCGGAGACGATATCCTTTATATCGGCGACCATATCTATGGCGACATCCTTCGCTTGAAAAAGGACTGTAACTGGAGAACAGCGATGGTCATCGAAGAACTCGATGAGGAAGTGAACAATAATAAAAAGGCTGAACCTTTGAATCAGGAAATTGAAATTCTGATGAAGAAGAAAGAGCCTTTGGAAGACGAGTTGACGGACTTGATGACTCGTAAAATTGAAAAAGCCGCTAACATCAACGAGGCGCAAATCGATGGTCTGCAAAAAACCATTTCAGAGATTGATGCGCAAATCAGCCAGCTGATCAAAAAGCAGCAGGCGATGTACAACGGAAACTGGGGACAACTGATGAGAGCCGGCAACGAAGAAAGTTACTTCGCTTACCAGCTTGATCGATATGCCTGCGTTTACATGGAAAAGTTGGGAGACCTCTTGGATCTTTCTCCTCGAACTTACTTCCGCGCCCCGCGCCGACCGCTAGCTCACGAAATCTATTAGTAGTCATTTTTTGCACTTCACTACAAAAAAGCCACTCTTTAGCGAGTGGCTTTTTTATTTTTTAAATTAACGCGCCCCAGTTGCAAAAAGTCCCCTGGCACCTTTTTACCAAGGCAGGGGGGCGCTGTCGCGGAAGAAGCCGCCGTTGGGGCCGCCTTTGGGTAAGGTTGCAGCCCAGACGATGCCTTTGATTCCCTGTTCAATTGTGCGATCGGCATGGGGTCCGCCCATATCGGTGCGCACCCAACCCGGAGAAACTGAGTTCACGCAGATGTCAGCGCCTTGAACTTCCGAAGCAAAAAGATTTGTCACCATATTCAAAGCGGTTTTGGAAATGCGATAAGAGGCCGAGGCATTTTGCGGAACGGACAACTGCGCCATTCCACTAGAGACATTGACGATACGTCCGTAGCCTTCTTGCTGCATTAGCGGAAAAATCTTTTGCGTCAGCAGAAACGGGCCCAAGGTGTTCGTCGTAAATGTTTTTTGGATCGTGGCGGATTTTGTTTTGAACAAAGATGAATTTCCGCCGTCTTCGCTATCGATCAGAATTCCCGCGTTATTCACAAGGACATCCACAAATCCAAATTCTTTGCGGATAACCTCAACGAATTCATTGATACTTTTTTCCTGAGACAGATCCAGCTTCAGCGGCACCACATCCAGGTCCTTCATTTTGAAGGCATTGACCTGCTTTTGGGCCTTGTCAGGATTCCTCATGGCCATCACAACTTTGAAACCTCTTTGCGCCAGAGCCTCGCTTGTTGCGAGACCCAAACCACGATTTGCTCCGGTAACGATGGCTATTTTTTTCATCCTGCTATTCCTTACTGAGGACGGGGAACTGGAAATTCAGGACCGCCGCCGCCATTAGAGGGTACCGGCACTAGAACTCCGGTTGTCCAGTTGCGGGCGTCAATCACACACTCGCTGGAAATCACGCGCCAACGCTCAAGAGGGAAATGATAAACTGTCTCAACCCATCCCCAGCCATTCCAATCAACGACGCGACGATAACCGCCAGGACCACGGTCTACAACAGAACGGGTCTCGCGATGGAAGGTCAAAAGAGGATAATGAAGTTTCAAGCGACCCTCTTGAGTCAGCTGAGCTTTGGCTGGTTCTTCAAACAAACAACCATAAAAACCATCCACGCTGCGCAGACGACCTTCTAAAATTTCGCCAGGTTGAACATCACGATTTTTGGGAACGCGGAAGGAAAAGAAATAGTCCGAAGGCGCACCATTGTAATAGTAACTGCGCGTGTTCATCGTCAAAAGACCATCGAACTCAACCAGGCGCACGGTCGCTTGACCATCTTCAGTCATCCATTGGCCTTCCAGATTACTGGCCGCCACGGCATCAAAAGACAGTGCTAACGCGAAAGCCATCACGAACATTTTCATATTTCCCCCTTATCGAGAACCCGCATTGCGGTTGAACAAAATGATGTAGTCTTTGGCACCGGTCTGTTCCATCATTCCCGAATATTTATTGTCTTCAAATTTTTTGCGATAGGTTTTCCGGGCGATATTCTGGATCATGCACCCCAAAGCTCCGGTCCCCGCTAAGTCCTTTCCTTCCTCCACGGCACATTTTGGTTGGAAGGCCTCTTCTTGTTGACGGGTCACAGGAAACTTCGTGACAGAAAAACTCACCACGTCGAGTTTGTACTCTTCCTTAAGACGGTTTGCAGGATTTTTCTTTAATAGTTGCGAAGAATAAATGTTCGGCACGATGGCCGCAACTCGCAGGCCTTGTTCCCGAGCTTTATTAACACCGTCGACAAAGCGGTCCATTTCATTCTTGATGTCCACGCGCATGCTCGAATTGAAAAGCTCTACATAAGGCAACATTGGTTCGACCACAATCACATCATATTTTGAACCCTGCTCTTGATTGGCTTCAAAAAAACCACGCAGCAATTCCATATCTTCGATGTGGTTGGGGGTCACACCGAATAAAACAATCGGAGCTTCCTTGATCTCTAAGCGAAGTCGTTCGTAAACTCCTTTGCCAAGCTCTTCCGGGGTTGTTACTTGAGAGAATTTGATCTTGGGAATGCTTTGCGGCTGAATCGAAAAATTCATGGCGAAGTAGATACCCAAAGCGATCACTGCAGTTGCGCAAGCCCAATACACGTATTTCATGGGGCGAAAGTCGCGCAGAATATGAGCGATGTCTAGTTACGGCGCTTCGCAAGTCAAATGTCGCGACGTGGCATTTCGCGTTGTAATCTGTTAGAATTATGTTAGGTTGCGAAGATTACATAGGACTTGATCCCTAGGACAGGTACCCACTTATATGAAGGCGACGAACACTCATTCTTATTTAATTATTGGCTCTGGGCGCGTCGCCCGACACCTCGGCTATTATCTTCACTTACTTGATCAACATTTTGAAACTTGGGATCGCTCGCAAGATCCCCACGCTTTAGGCCGTAAGGTGGCAAAAGCCTCGCATGTTCTGCTGGCTCTTAGTGATTCGGCCCTCTTAGGTTTTTTTCGGCAGCATCTGGCGGGTCACGACAAGACAGTAGTGCACTTTTCCGGGGCCCATCATTTTGACGGGATGATTGCAGCACATCCGCTGATGACCTTCGGTCCCGAACTTTACGATTTAGAGTTCTATAAAAAAATCCATTTTGTCGTTACGGGGGCTGCCACTCTTCAAGAGGCCCTTCCCGTGTTCACAAATCCTTTTTCAGTTCTTTCCGCCCAGGAAAAATCCCTGTACCACGCTTACTGCGTTCTAGGCGGCAACTTTGTAACTCTGCTGATAAGTAAAATGCTGCAAGGATTTTCTGAAATGGGCATTCCTGCAGAAGCCGCCTCTCTTTATCTTGAAAAAGTTTTGGCCAATACAGTTAACAATCCTGCGCAGGCGTTAACGGGGCCTTTAGTCAGAAAAGACATAGAAACTGTGAAGGCAAATCTTCAGGCGCTTTCCCAGGATTCTTATCGGCCTATCTATGAAGCCTTTTTAAAAACACACTGGCCTGAATATCCGCGAAAGTAGGTCGTCATGAAAACGATTTTAGACTTCCAAGAAAAGAAAGCAAAAAAAGAAAAGATCTCGATGGTCACCTGTTACGATTATACTTTTGCGCGCCTTCTTGCCGAAAGTGACGTGGATTGCCTTTTGGTCGGTGACTCCTTAGCGATGACCATGCATGGACATAAAACCACGCTGAATGCCTCGGTAAATCTGATGGCCTTGCATACTGCAGCGGTGGTGCGTGGCGCGGGCGATAAATTTGTCGTCGGCGACCTTCCTTTTATGAGCTATCGCAAAAGTCTGACGGCAAATATGTCCGCCGCAGAAAAAATCATGAAGGCCGGAGCCCACGCCATTAAACTGGAAGGGGCCTCTGGCAACATCGAACTGGTTCGTCATCTTGTTGACTCGGGCGTTCCTGTCATGGGTCATTTGGGTCTGACTCCTCAATCCGTAAACCAACTGGGTGGCTTTAAAGTTCAAGGCCGCGACGAAAAAGCACAGAAGAAAATCAAAGAACAAGCCTTACAACTGCAAGAGGCCGGCGCGTTTTCAGTGGTCCTAGAATGTGTCCCGTCAAAACTAGCCAAAGAAATTTCACTCGCTTTGGAAATTCCCACCATCGGCATCGGCGGAGGCCCTGACTGTGACGGACAGGTCCTGGTTCTACAAGATATGCTCGGTATGACCCCAGGATTTAAACCCAAATTTCTAAAACAATATCTGAACGGTTTTGAGACTTTCACGAAGGCCTTTAATGCCTATCATCAGGAAGTCGTTGAAGGAAAATTTCCGACCGAGAAAGAGAGCTATTCATGAGTGAAGTTCTGCGCTCTCCGGATGAAATGAAGGCCTGGCGAAAGAAACGCGCCGGAACCGTGGGTTTTGTACCGACGATGGGAGCTTTGCACGCCGGTCATGAAGAACTTATCAAACGGGCCCGCAAAGAAAATGACCTGGTGGTTCTATCCATCTTCGTGAATCCCACACAGTTTAACGATCCCAATGATCTGCAAAAGTATCCGAAAACCTGGGACCAAGATTTTGCCATGGCCGAAATGAATGGTGTGGATGCGATCTTTTATCCCAATTATGAAGAGATGTATCCGGACAAGTATCGCTATAAAATTTCAGAAAGCGATTACTCGCGACTCTTGGACGGCGCTCATCGTCCGGGACATTTTGACGGCGTACTATCTGTCGTTATGAAACTGTTTCAACTAGTGAGTCCCACAAAAGCTTACTTTGGCGAAAAGGACTTTCAGCAGTTGACGTTGATTCGCGGTATGGTTGAGGCCTTTTTTATGGATTTGGAAGTCGTCCCGGTGGCAACCGTACGCGAACAAGATGGCGTGGCCATGAGCTCCCGAAACACACGCCTGAGCGCAGCTGAAAGAAAAATGGCCCCAGCGATTTATAAAGCTATCACTGAAAGTTCCACAGCGTCCGAGGCCGCGGAAAAACTTCAAGCCCAGGGTTTTGCCGTCGACTATGTGACTGACATCGGTTCGCGCCGCTTTGTCGCGGCCAAATTGGGTGAAGTGAGGTTGATTGACAATGTCGAAATCTAAAGTCTTGTTCATTATGACCGGCTCCATCGCTTGTTACAAAGCCTGCCATGTGGTTTCACGACTGGTGCAGGCCAACTGCGACGTTCAAGTTGTTGCGACCCCTTCTGCGTTGAAATTTGTTGGCAATGCCACCCTGGAAGGACTGACGGGAAATCCTGTCATCAGCGATATGTATTCCGCAGGAAACGTCATGGACCATATTCACCTGATGAGATGGGCCGACGTTGTTTTGGTGGCACCAGCAACCGCAAGCTTTATTAACAAAGCGGCTCAAGGTGTGGGCGACGATTTGGTGCAAACACTTTTCCTGGCTCACGACTTTAAAAAGCCTTTTCTGATCGCCCCCGCCATGAACACCAGCATGTATAAACATCCGGTCACGCAAAAGTCTTTAGACATCTTAAAGGGTTTGGGCCTGCAAATTCTTGAGACTGCCTCCGGAATTCTTGCCTGTGGCGAAGAAGGCTGGGGAAAACTGCTTGAACCTGATTTGATTTTGAAATTCACCTTGGACGCTCTTCAACATAAAAATGTTTCGGAGCCCTCAGAGGCGAAAAGTTTCAAGAGCGTGGCCAAGGTCAAGGTTCTGGTCACCGCCGGCGGAACTCAGGAACCTATCGATACCGTTCGCGTTATCAGCAACCTGAGTTCGGGCAGAACCGGTGTCACTATTGCCGAAGACCTTACACACATGGGATTTGATGTGACCTTGCTTCAAGCCCATGGATCTGCGAAAGCCGAACATGTCACTCGCCGCGACTTTTTTACAAGTTTCGCAAGCCTTGACGAGAAAATGAAAAACTATCTTTCTTCTGAAGAGTTCACTCATGTGATTCACGCAGCCGCGGTCAGCGACTACTCTATCGATAGCATCGAGGTGAATGGCGTCAAGCATCGTCCTTTTGAAGTGAAGAAAGTCAGTTCGGAGGCCGATCATTTGAACATCCATCTTAAACGCAATCATAAAATAGTCGATCGTCTGAAAGACTATTCCAAGAACAAAAACCTTCAAGTGATTGCCTTTAAGTTAACCAGCCACGCAACGGCCGAGGAAAAACAAAAAGCGGTCCTTAAGTTGTTTCAAGGATCGCGGGCTGACTACGTCGTACACAACGACATGACGGATATTGATATCGTGAATAGAACGCACAAGTTTACATTGCACTCCCCTGAAAGAGCCGTGGTCTGCGAAAACCTGGAAAGACTTTCCAGTGAGCTGATTCATGCTCTGATGCCTAAGGAAACTCTATGATTTTATGCCTTGATGTCGGAAACACTCAGATCTATGCCGGTCTTTTTGAAAAAGACCAAATGGTCCTTTCGTTTCGCAAGAACTCTAAAAGCGGAGCCTCTTCGGATGAAACGGGCATTTTCCTTCGTAGCGCAATTCGCGAAAATGGATATGATCCGTCGAAGATCACCCAAATCGCAATTTGCAGCGTCGTTCCCGAAGTGATTTATTCCCTGCGCGGCGCCTGCATGAAGTATTTCAATATCAATCCTTTTATTCTTCAGGCGGGTGTCAAAACCGGCTTAAAAGTGAAGTACCGCAATCCCGTGGAAGTGGGAGCGGATCGTATTGCAAATTCGATCGCGGCCACTCATCTCTATCCTGGAAAAAACCTTATTCTAGTGGATCTGGGCACTGCAACCACCTTTTGTGCTATCACGAAGGACAAGGACTACCTGGGAGGCTCAATCGTCGCTGGCCTTCGCCTTTGCATGGAAGCACTGGAAAGTAAAACGGCGAAACTTCCCTCTGTCGAAATCGTGTCTATGCATGAGGCCTTGGGACGTTCGACTGTAGAGAGCATTCAGTCTGGACTCTTCTACGGTCACTTGGGAACAATCCGCGAATTAAGTGATAGAATCACCAGAGAATGTTTCCATGGCGAAAAACCTTTGGTCATCGGGACTGGCGGATTTGCCTACCTGTTTGAAAAAGAAAAAATCTTCGATGAAATCGTGCCCGATCTGGTCTTAAAAGGCATGTTAATCGCTTTGCAATATAATACTTAGGATTTAGGAAGCATTATGAATTTATCAATGTTAAGAGCAAAAATTCACCGCGCCACTGTGACCGGAGCCGATCTGGATTATGAAGGTTCCATCAGCGTTTGCCCGGATCTTATCAAAGCATCAGGTCTGCTTATCAATGAACGCGTGGATATCTATAACTGTAACAACGGCGCCAGGTTTTCAACTTACGTCATCAAGGGCAAGAAGGGCGAAATCTGCCTTAACGGTGCAGCTGCTCGTCACGTCCAACGTGGTGATCTTGTGATTATCTGTGCCTATTGCGGTATGAGCTTTGAGGACGCTAAAAAACATGAACCTGCCGTTGTCTTTGTCGATTCCAAAAACCGCGTGAAAGAAAAACGCAAAGAAGATCGCAAGAATAACAAATAAAGGATCGAAGACGGCGATCCATTTCGAATCATGGATCGCCTTGTAATTAGAATCCGCCTTTTTCAACCAGGCTGACTAAAGAGTTCGGTGCATATTCCACTGGAAGTTCAATATGGAAAACAAGACCGCCGCCACCCGCTTGAGGAACTAATTCCCCACGTTCGTTCAGAATTTTTCCAACAACTGCTTTTTGTGTGCTTACTGGAGAGATCACCTCGACCGTATCACCAGTGCGAATGCGGTGGCGAGCTTCGACTTTGAAAAAGTTCGGATGTTCCGATTTTTCCATCACCACGCCGGCAAATCGTTGCGTAAAATTGCGTGAAGTTGAGTGACGGTATTCCTGCGCATTATGCGAGAGATTGCCCGTAACAAAACCTTTGTGATAGCCGCGATTTGGAATTTTGTTCAACTCATCCAAAAGACTCTTGTCGAATTCACGTCCCGCCGTCATGTCATCGATAGCTTTGCGATAAATCCGCGCCACCATTGAAGCATAGTACAAAGACTTCGTACGACCTTCGACTTTGAAAGAACAGATACCGGCCTCTTTGAGTTCGCGCAAATGCTCGATCACGCACAGGTCTTTGGCATTCATGATGTAGGTGCCATTTTCGTCTTCATCGATTTGATAGAACTGGCCCTTGTCACGAAGGTCTTCCAGATAGAACTCTTCGTCCTTTTCCGTTTCCGCTTTATGAACATTGTAACCGTAGCGGCAACTGTTGTCGCAAACGCCTTGATTCGCATCACGATAACTCATGTAGTGAGAAAGCAAACATCGACCAGAGTAAGCGATACAGATAGATCCGTGAACGAAAGCTTCTAATTCAATGTCCGGAACCTTCTCATGGATTTCTTTGATTTCTTCGACACGCAATTCGCGACTTAAGATGATTCGCGAAGCTCCCTGCTTTTGCCAGAATTTAACACTTTGCCAATTCATACAGTTAGCCTGCACACTCAGGTGAATATTGACATCAGGGTCCACTTCTTTGGCGATCATCATTAGACCGGGATCACTCATGATGAAAGCATCGGGTTTAAGATCGACCCATTTTTTAAAATTCTCGCGGAAGGATTTCAGCTTGAGGTTGCGCGCAAAAATATTGGCCGTGACATAGATCTGCTTATTGTTTTCACGGGCAAAACGGATGCCTTCTTGCAGGTCTTCGAAAGTCATTTCGTTTTCTCGAGCACGCAGACTGAAAAGCGGCACACCGACATAGACTGCATCAGCGCCATAGCGATAGGCGTATTTTAACTTTTCTAACGAACCGGCAGGCATTAATAGTTCGGGGGATAGTGAGGGGGCATTTATCACTGACATCGCTTTAATATTCCTTAGCAGTTTCTGGCTCTTAAAGAGCCAATAAAAGACCCCTTCTTACCGCTCCACAGGCCTTTCCAACATGACAATCGTCATATTCAGAATTTTTTATTCACCACCCACCGCGGATGGATGAGCCTCAGGTCTAAGGAATTTGCATGGATTTATTTGCAGTAACGATACTGACTCATGATCGCTCGGGTTTTCTGCGCCCCGGAGATGTCTCCACCACGACGTTTATTCCAATCGTCGCTGCGTAAAGGACCCCAATAAGTTCCTTCAGGCCCACGCGATGTTGGTGTCATTAACGTGTCTCGGTTTTGCAGTTCTTTAGCCAGTAAGTCGATACCACACTGAATGTTTTGATAAGGAATATGCAGATCGCGCGCCTTGGGACAGACGGGCTTCCACACTTGCAACAAACCTATCGCCGTTCCATTGGGTGCGTTGGCATTGTCATTTCTGGGGTTACAACTGGATTCTGAAGAGGCCATGGACATGATAATCCAAACCCAATACAGTTCGCGCTGATCTTTCGACATTTTAGGGTAGTTCGGGCACCACTTAGTGATATCGTCCGGAATATTTTCGCCAAAGGAATCCGGCTTCTCTTTGATCTGTTGAAGAGTATAAGAACCCCAGGGTCCAAGCTGACCCTCTTTATTGATAAAGTTGTCACATCCCTTAGCAAGTTTCGCAACAACGTCGCCGCCGACTTCACGAGCCACATTTCGATCCAGGTCCCGTTCGTAAATGAATCCTTCTTTTTCACGCGCAGCCCAGGCGGCATCCATCACATCGTAAGATGTGTCTTCGACTTTTTTGGTGTCTGAACCCAACGCCGTTTGCTTACCGCCGCCACTGAACATGTTGGTACAAAAGCCCATCAGAAGTTGAAAGATGCTTTGCTTCTGTACAGCTTCAGCCTGCGCCTGTTGCGCTTGGACAGCTTGGTTTGCTGCCGCTTGCGCTTGGGCTGCTTGTTGTTGAAGCATGAACTGTTGTTGAGTCTGCATAGATTGAAAAATAGCATCGGCATTTGCCGGATTGACGGCGGTCGTCTGTGCGAATGAAAATGTCGGCATCAAAGCTGCCGTAAGAATGAAAATCTTGATGCGCATATACGACCCGTCCCCCTATTGGACTTATCGGGAAAACAGAGGAATGCATGAATCTTTCTGGGCTATTTACGGGGCCTGTTTCACTATGATACAGTCGTAGGATGGGTATTACGCTTCTTCAACTACAGTCAGGCCATAAGGCCTATGGGTCCAAAGTTCTTTTCGAAGATGCCACTTTCGCCATCAATGAAGGGGAACATGTCGGAGTCATCGGTCCCAATGGGGCCGGCAAAACAACTTTGTTTAAAATTCTTGTCGACCAGGAACATCTGGACTCAGGCATCGTCACTCGCTCTCAACAACTGCGTTTAGGATATCTAGAGCAGGAGGCGGAATGGAACGTAGATGAAAAGGTCGAAGACTATCTTGGCAAAAACTGCATCAAACCTCTTTGGGAACTCAAACAGTTTGGCTTGAAGTTAGGCTTAAGCGAAGATCATTTCCAATCTCATCTGAAGCAGCTTAGCGGTGGCTACCGGATGCGTGTAAAGCTTCTTTTTCTTATCGGGCAGGAGCCAAATCTGCTGCTGCTGGATGAGCCCACGAACTTCTTGGACTTGGAAACACTTCTGGTGCTGGAAAGCTTCTTACAAGAGTTCAAAGGAGCTTTCCTTCTGATTTCGCATGATCGGGAATTCCTGCGACGCGTGACAGATCATATTTTGGAAGTTGAATCCGGCGACATCGTCAAGTTTCCGGGAAGCCTGGACGACTATTTTGAACAAAAGCAAATGCTGAATGAAATTTTGCAGAAACAGATTCTTTCTCAGCAGGCCAAAAGAAAATCCATCATGGATTTCGTCACTCGTTTTGGCGCTAAAGCGACGAAGGCTCGTCAGGCGCAAAGTCGTCTGAAAGCCCTTGAAAAGATGGAAGTCATCGAAATGAAGGCCGCCCCTACGCACTCGCACATTCATATTCCGGCGGCGCAACCCACCGGAAAAATGATCTTGGAAGTGGAAGACGCGGATTGTGGTTACGGCGAAAAGGTAATTCTGAAAAACGTCTCGTTGCGCTTGGAACGCGGCAATCATCTTGGCATTGTCGGCTTAAATGGCGCCGGGAAATCCACTCTTTTGAAATCTCTGGGAGAACAAATACCTTTAGTCCGTGGCGCAATAAAATGGGGACACCAAGTGCGGTATTCTTACTTTGCTCAGCACACACCCGAAGCTCTGAATCCAGATCATTCAGTCCTGGAGGCGATGGCTTCTGCTGCACATAAAGATGTGACACAGCAAGATGTTTTGAACATTGCCGGCAGCTTGCTTTTTTCTGGTGAAAGCGTTCACAAGAAAGTAAAGGTCCTCTCAGGTGGCGAAAAATCGCGCGTTGCCCTGGGGCAAATTCTTTTGCAGAAATCTCCCCTTCTTTTACTGGATGAGCCGACAAACCACTTGGATTTTGATACAGTAGAGGCGTTAACCACTGCTCTTGAAAAATACGAAGGCACTATCGTCACGGTGAGCCACGACCGCGGGTTCATTGGGCGCGTTGCCAACAAGATTCTTGAAGTCAATCACGGGCAGCTAACACTCTATCCCGGTACTTATGACGAATACGTGTGGAGTTTGCAAAAAGGATTCTTGGCCGATAGAACTTTTGAAAATGTGGATGGTAAAGTCTCTGCCATAGAGAAGTCACCAGAGACGATAAAATTCAACTATAAGGAAGAACGCAAACGCCTTGAGACTTTAATAAAAAAATCGCAAAAGCAAATCGAGGAATGCGACAAGAAGATTGCTCAACTGGGTCAAATAAGAGATTCTTTAAGTGAAAAACTGATGACGGCGTCAGGCGAAAAAGCGGCAACCTTTGCAAAAGAGCTGCACGACCTTGGCGGCCAGATCGAAGATTTAGAATCTTCCATGCTGCAAGCGATGGAAGATCAGCAGAACTTCGAAGCTGAACTAAAACAACTTGTAGGAATATAAATGTCTAGACTGCTTCTTTTGGTTTTAGTGTTGAATCTGATATCTTGCGCAAGTTATTTCAAAAGAAAAGACTGCGAATCCCTCAATTGGTTTGAGCATGGAAAAAAAGTCGCCCTGAGCGGAAATTGGCTGAACGCAGACTCCATGGTTACAGAGTGTCGGAAGGTCGATGCGGAAATTCAAGAGTCTCAGTTAGATCTGGGCTTTAAAAATGGAATGCAGATCTATTGCAGCAATACTCACGCCTACAACGTAGGAAAGGCTGGGGATTTTTACTCGCGCGATCTTTGTGAAGGACCACAAATTAATGTCCTAATTAATGAACATAAAAAAGGTGTCGCGGCCTACTGTCACAAAAGTTATGGATTCACGGCGGGAACCTCTGGCAAGAAGTATCAAAATGTCTGTCCCAAGGATTTAGAGCCGGCGTTCTTAAAGGAATATCGCCGCGGACGTAAGAAGTACGTCGAAACTCTGATCGCAACAAAAGAAGGTGAAGTGCGCGATTTAGACGCGCGCATGCGTACGATGAAATCTGATTTGAACTTTCAAAAAGGTCGTCTGACCGGCTTGCGCGGGGAACTGAACTCTTTAGAAACTCAGAAAGCCTTTGTCGCCAGCAATAACCCCGCACAACTGGGGTATATTGAAAATCGTATTGGACAGTTGAATTCAGACATCTCGTCTTTGAACTACGATATCTCCGGGAAAGAAAGTGAAATAAAAAAACTTGAAAACTCGCGAAATGCGAAGCTTTCGGAAATCACCTCTTTCAAAGAAGAATTGCCTAGTTTAGACGAGTAATCAATTTGGAATTCGGAACCATTCGATAGCGTCGACAAAAGCCTTCGGTTTGTAGGCATTAGCCTGCTCGCTCCAGTGAACTTCACGCCAGCCCAGACTTTTAAAAGAGGGATTTTCCACGTCTCTCCTCTGAATGAATTCAATTACGTTTGTAACCTGCTCAAGCTCGCTCTTCTTCATCAAAAGAGAAGGCAGATGGAATTGCACGAACGCAATCCCTTTGTTCTGCGCGCCAAACCCTTCCGCACCTTCTTTTAAAAATCGTGAGTACTGAATTTCACGCTTTACATCGCAGTGATCCACCACTAGCAACTTCTCGGTAATGTTTGCGTAATCCATCACGTAGCTGAAGTTGTACCCGCCACACTTTTCTACAACCGTGCGATTGGCCTTAAGCTGACCAAAGGATTTCAATGGAATCGGAAATCGGGACGGCAGCATCCAGAGGTTTTCCTGATCACGCAAAGCGATCTGGATCTTCGGAGATGCTTTGGCAATTTTCATAAAATGCGTAAAGATCGCCGCCTTTTCCGTCAAAGGCTCACGACTTACAAACAGTAGATCGAAGGTGGCCTCGGCAAAAGCCTCTTGGAATCCATGTGTGCGCAACTCATTGGTAAAATTCGCAGCGAAGACACGATGTGTTTCAGAGTCCTTCATTGCCTGCGATGTGGTTACAAAAGAATTCACGTTCTTCATGGCCTCTGCGGCTTTTAACAAGGTTGTTTCTTCCATCGCCGCCAAGCGGTGCATTCCAATTAAAGGAAGAGCCGGCTGATGTTCTGTACGCAAAAGACGTGGCAGACTTTGCACAAAGTTAAAACGCTCCCGGGCCGAAAGAGCTTTGTAGGAGTTCACCCAACTGACGACTAATAAAGGTCTTAAGCTAAGTTCAACGACCTGATGGTCTACGGCCAGATCCTCTTTCTGATCCAGGCAAGCGGCAAAATGTTCGGATTGTTTCCACGGAGATTCGCAGTAACCCTGAACGGACTTAATAACAAACGGCCAACGCACCTTTCGCAAGGCTGTTTTAATTTTGGTTTGCGGGTCCCCCACATTCAAATCGCCATCCAATAGATAGACGATGAAGTCGGTAATGACTTCTTCCATCAGGATCTGCTGCGCAAACAAAGCTTCATTTCGTTCACGATACCAGATTTTCGCCAAAGCCTTTTCCAGATGCCCGGGGGCTTCCAAAAGTTTTGCGCCTAGATAGATTTGATGACCCTGCACACGATAGAGATAGGGACGATCTTCTAAAATGGTGATCTGAACTTTTTTATAGAACGGCTCCATGCTTTCAAGAAGTCGTTCCATTTGTTGCACACGATAGTTCAAGTCTTTGGCCTGCTCACTAAAATAGGCGCTGAAGGGGACGTTTTTGTTCAAGGCACAGCGATAAATACTTTCGGTCGAAGCTTCCGTAAGCCTGTCAATTCTTTCGACAACCTTAGAATCAATACAGATCGGCCTCTTCGTCATCTGAAGAACCATCAGGCTAAGTAAGCCAAAACACACAAGACTCAGGGAGGTCAACCATCGGGCCAGCATATTGCCTCGCTAAGATTGCAAAAGACAGACCTCTTCAATTCCGATGTTTTCTAAAAAAACTTCATCATGTGAAACCACCAGCAACGCTCCGCTATAGTCATTTAAAGCCCCCTCTAAGACTTCCAGACTTTGCAAATCCAGATTATTTGTCGGTTCATCCAGAATCAGCAACTGCGGAATAGGCGACGCTAACAGAATCTTCGCCAGGGCGGCCTTGAGCATTTCCCCACCGCTTAGGGTCGTAACGGGTTGATGAACCTTGTCTTTCATGAACTGAAAGCGAGCTAATTTATTTCGCGTTTCGATTTCATCATAGGCGGACGTCAGCATGACGTTTTCAAGGACCGTCAAAGACGGATCTAGCAACGAATACTTCTGATCCAACAAAGCGACTGAAACCGCCCCCAACTTGGCCACTCCGGTTTGTTTGACATCATCAGAAAATCCACCCAGTAGAGCCTGAATTAAAGAACTTTTCCCGCTTCCATTTACTCCGGCCAATGCGCAACGACGAGCCCCCCGCAAAGTGAAAGAGACGGGTTCTTTCCATAAAAATTCAGAAGCCCCGGGGTACTTAAGGTTAAACTCCTGAACCTCGACAACCAACTTTCCCTCCGGTAAGTTCGCGGATGGCAAATCCAGGCCCAAGAGTGTTTCCGTTTTAGCTTGAGACAAAAGATGACGGAAGTTTGCGTCGGCGTTTTCCACACGCTTTTCCTCATTGATGTGCATTTTGGCCTGGGTCACTTGCGCCGCCCGCTTCAAGCCACCAACCACGATGCGAGGAATTCCTCCCTTATCAGCAATCCGCTGTCCACGACGCATGCGCTTTTCCTGCGCTGTCATTTTTTCGTGATATTCGCTTTCCAATTTCTTTTTTTCCTTTCGGGCGCGCTCTATTTTTACCTGCTGCAGTTCGCGTTCCGCTTCTTTTTGTTCAAGATAGTTCGCAAAGTTTCCGCCGAAAACAGACAATCCCTGATTAGAAAGTTCCCAAATGGTATCGACATGATTTAAAAGTTCCCGATCATGGCTGATTACCAAAAGGGCGCTTTGATAGGCCGTCACAAAATCGATGATCATTTGTCGTCCCTCTTTATCTAGGTTGTTAGTGGGCTCGTCCAAAATCAGAAGACCGACAGAACATGCCAAGGCCTTGGCAATTCGCACGCGAGTCCACTCTCCACCACTTAAATGATTTAACGGCGCATCCAGAGAAATATTTCGCAGCAGAGCTCCCCACAAAGCAGGATCTGCGAAAGGGCTTTCCCAAAGCTCAATTAGATATTCGCTGACAGAATAAGTGGGTATCTCTGCGAATTGAGGTAAGTATATAACCGGATGAGACCTTAATAGAGTTCCGCTTGAGGGCTCAAGCTCCCCCGCAATAATTTTTGCCAAGGTGCTTTTTCCCACACCGTTAGGACCCACCAAGCCACAGCGAAACGAGTTTAACGAAAACGAAATGTTTGAAAACAGCACGTCCCCTTGAGGAAGCTCAAACGCAAGTGACTGTGCCGTCACCTGTATCAAATTGTGTTGCATAAATATCCGTCCAACAGCCTGAAAGGCTTCAAGAAGTGATTAGAATAAGGAAATACGACGGATTTTAATTTCTCATAGTCAGTCGGATTTAAGCCCGACTGAGTTAAGCTTAGCACAAACGATTGGTTTTTTTCAAGACCCTCACGACCTGAATTATATATCTGTCACAAATAGAGGCGCCAGCGTCGCACAGCCGACCTACTACTGCACGGCGATTCAATAATTACCAACAAGGGGCCGTCGGCTGCGATTTCTCGGTGAGCTCTTTCAATGAAGCAACCAGCTTATCGTCAGCAGCCATCAGAATTATATCTTGAGACTTGTCTTTTTCCTTTAATTCCGCCAAAGAACTTTCGCAAATATTTTTTCCATCAACGACAGAAACTTTGCTGATAACTCCGGGGATAGAAACGACTCCAGAAAGAGCGTATATGACTTTTCCATTCTTTTCGGCCTTTCTGACCACCAGGTAGTTTAAGCGATATCTCATACCGACCTCAGGCTTCTCCAACCCTTTTGAAGTCAACGGCAACAACTGAATTTTTTCGCCTTTGACAGTCATCGCCTCAACCAGATCCTGTCCTTTCAACTCATAAAAGACTTCTGAAATAATAGGAGCTTCCAGCTCGGCCTCTTTTACTTTCAAAGAAACAAGTCGATATCCAGCATGCCCTGGAACCTTAAATTCATCAGATCTTTCCACCGAGACCTGGCATTTTGTGTTCTCTTCAAGACGAAGTGCAAAGCACGAAACTTCTTGGGCATTTAACGCCAAAACGGATTCAAACAAGTTGACCGTTTCCTCGTCTGTCAACTTACGGGGATTTACAACTTCAGCCGCCTTGCCGAGCTTCAAGGAAAACAGACGCATATCAAATCCCGCATCCGTCATCTCTTTTAATAGCTCAGCTTCAGTCAGTTGTGTGCCTTTCTGATTTATCAGAGCGACAACGCGATCAATTTGATTCTCGTCAGCACGTTCAATTTTTCTAATGACGTTGGGAATTCCTTTAGTAGTTTTAGTTTTCTGTTTCGAATTGCGCCCGGCCTGAGCACCTTCGACGGCGTTGACGGATGCAACTGGAACCTGGCAATCGCTGCCCTGAAGGCTTTGTTTAACCAAAGTGCACAGCTCCTGATCCGAAAGCCCCCGCAAGGAATAGAGTCCTGTCAGGTATTGTCTTAAAATTGTTTTCCCCTGTTCCACAGAGCTTAAAGCGCCAAAGGCTTTCTCATCAAAGAAAACCGCAAACTGAGTTTGGCGGACAATCGCCTGTTGGTGCCGAACTTCATATTCTTCAACGATAAAGCTTGTAACCGCCTTTAAATCGACGCCACCGAAGATCCAGTTTTTAAGCTGAAAAAGTCCACTCCAGGGCACGGAACCCGATTTCTCTAGCAGGTTGAACAACTCCGCAAGATGCTCCTGATAAGCAGAAAGGGCGCGAGGATCTTTGATATTCTTCGAGTATTTTTGGGCGACTTCCGCCTTAGTGGCGACCGACTCTGTGACGTTTGTTCCAATGGCTTTGCCTGCGGCACGCACAGAAGCTTTGCGGCTAGATTCTTGACAGGCTGACAAAACAAGGGATGCCGACACCATCAATGCCGTCGTTAAATGCCAGTATTTTCGAGTAGAGTCCATAAGTTCACCTCTAAAGGCTGTTATCTTCAAAGGAAGTGCCCTGTTTCATTTTGAGATTAACAACCTTAATAAGTTCCTGGCGAAGAGCTTCCTTGGAAACGGGCTTTTGTAAGTACCCATCAAATCCTTCCTTCAGGCAGCGCTCTTGATCCCCCTTCATGGCATGCGCAGTGATCGCAACAATACGTCCAGGGCATTTGCGTTTTTTGAGTTCCCTCACGGCACCGAACCCATCCATCACGGGCATCTGCACATCCATCAGAATTAGATCGTAGCCTTTTTGTTGCGTCTTCCTCAGAGCCTCAATGCCATTTTCGGCCATATCTATATTTTCTTCCAAGACTCCAAATTTCATAAGGTATCGGCGAAATAAGTCACGGTTGTCAGCCGCATCATCGACAACGAGAACCGCCGTTATCGAGTCTGCAAAATTATTCGGCGCGGGTGGTTGAGCACCGCGAATGGCCTCTTCCTTGCCGACAACATCGCAGGCAACGGTGATAAGAAACACGCTGCCCTTTCCAGACAAGCTTTTATCAAGAATTACATCACCGCCCAGCAGCCTTGCTAGTTTGCGAGAAAGAAACAACCCTAGTCCCGTGCCCCCGAAGCGACGGGTGGTTGAGCTGTCAGCTTGGGCGAAGGGCTGAAACAGTATGCTTTGCTGCTCCTCCGTAATTCCAATTCCCGTATCAATCACACGAAATTCCAACACGCATGATGTCGATTTTTCGCTGTCTCGCCTCTGCCGGACCTGAAGTTCTACCGAACCCCGATCCGTAAACTTGATGGCATTTCCGATGATATTGAACAGAATCTGTCTTAAGCGCGTAGGGTCGGTGCGAATATATTCTGGTAGGTCACTATAAGTAATCTTTAGAACTATTCCTTTTTCTTCCGCACGCAACATCAGCAGATGCTCTATGTCCCGCAAAAGATCTTTTAACGGAACCGCCAGTTTTTCGATTTCGATTTTCTGCGATTCGACTTTTGAAATATCCAGAATTTCGTCAACAATACGAAGAAGCTGCTGGCCATTTCGATAGATGGTCTCTAAGGATCTTTGCAAGTCTTCCGTCAGTCCGTCCGCCTCTTGCAGAATCTCGGCGAAGCCTAACATGGCCCCTAAGGGCGTTCTAATTTCGTGACTGACGTTGGCTAAAAAAGCGGACTTCGCACGACTGGCCTCAAGTGATCTATCGTAAAGACGAGAGTTTTCAATTGCCAATCCCAAGCGTCCCGAAATTTCTTCCAGCAATGGCAAGTCCGCCTCAGTGAAAAGCGGGCTTTCAGGTTTATTTAAAAATGTCACAAAACCTACCGGCTTTTCGTCGCGAATCTTAATGGGTGTGAAAACAAGGGAGCCTACCGGAACGGATCTATCTTCTATTTTGGCACCTTTGCCGTAAGCCTCTTCGACATGTGCCTTTAAGTCCCGGCCCAAAATGATGTCGGGCTTTCCCGTCTTCAAAACTTTTCCCGGACCGGTTTTAGAGTCCCAGCGCAAAGGATACCGTTGACGCCATTTCAAAACCTTCATCTCTTCTAAAGGGTCCTGCGCGGCCCCCTCTGTTAAAGCGATCTCCAATCCTTCTTCATCCAAAAGATCAACGATACATACGTCCGCCTTAAAGGACACGACTTTGCGACAGAATGCTTTTATCACCTTATCCAAATCGAACGACTGAGTAATAAGACTGATTTCGGAAAGGAACGTCATTTCTTGGGCGTGGTTTTCCGCCTGGGTTCGGGCGAACTCTGATTGAAAAAGGGCCCTCTTTTGCTGTTCCAGTTCTTTTTCTTCGGTAATATCTTCAGAGACACCGAGAAGATACTGAGGATTTCCATTTTCATCCAAAACTGGAATTTTTTTTGTATGCAAATAACGAACGCCGTTTCGGGTTTCTATCACCTCTTCGGGAATGTCAACGACGCGAGTTTGCTTTAGAACTTCACGGTCTTTAAAGGTAAAGAAGTCAGCCTGTTCTTTGGGAAAAAAATCATAGTCGTTTTTACCGATCAACTCGGCGCTGGGAATGCCCAACAAATCTTCCCCGGATCTATTAAAACGCAGGAAGCGAAGATCTTGGGCGTCTTTGACGAAAACCATATTCGGAATATTTTCGAATATCGCCTCGAAAAATGCTTCTGACTGCTGCAGTTGCTGGGTTCTTTTTTGAACACTTTCTTGCAAGCGGTTCTTTGTCTCTTCCAGCTCACGTTCCGCCCGCTTTCGCTCTGTCGCATCCAGAACCAGGGCAATCACGGTTCCATCTTTGTATAAGGTTAAAGCCACCGTCACTGGAATCCTGCTGCCGTTTTTGTGAATATACTGCTTTTCAAATCTGGCCACGGAATGACCTTCGGACATCTCTGCGGCCGCTTTCTCACTGCGGGAAACATCTTCCGGCGCCGTCAACTTTCGCCAATCCATGAGTCCCTTTTCCAGTTCTGCGCGAGTATAGCCAACGAGATTCAAAAAATAGTCATTTGCTTCAATAATTTTTCCCTGCAGTGTCGTACACACTACGCCAATGACTCCCGACTCAAAAATAGTGCGGTAGCGAAGTTCATCTGGACTCAAGGAGGAAGACATACACACTCTCCAGAAATCCACCGTACGCCGTGGGGGCCTTGGCGACAACGGATAGTGAAGAGGACTGAAACTCAACATGAGTCCAAACGGTTCGCGGACAATGCGAAACAAACAAAAGAATTTAATATGTGTATTGTTGCAGACGCAAATTAAGAGGCGAAAACCACGAATCTTAGCGGACTACTTTTCCCAAAGGCATTAGTCTTCCAACCTTGCCGACTTTTGCAGGCAGCGGATGCCGAATCTTTTCTGCGACCCAAGAGTTCATTTGAATTAATTTATCTAAGTTAAGACCCGTCTTTACGCCCATTCCGTGGAACATGTAAACCACATCCTCAGTGGCCACGTTGCCAGTGGCGCCGGGAGCGTAAGGGCATCCGCCTAATCCACCTAAACTTGCATCAAAGACATTCACGCCCAACTTGTAAGCCGCAAGAATATTTGCTAAGGCCTGTCCGCGAGTATCATGAAAGTGTCCCGCCAATTTTTTTACGGGAACAACCTTCTTTAGCTTTTTAAAGAGAGACTCAACCTGACCGACGTCCGCAACGCCAATAGTATCCCCGATTGAAATTTCATAAACACCGAGCTTATGCATTCGCTGCGCCAACTTTAATACCCGCGCTTCAGGAACTTTGCCTTCAAAAGGACAACCAAAGCAGGTTGAAAGATATCCGCGCACTTTGATCTTATGTTTTTTCGCTAAAGCCATCACGGGCTCAAAGCGTTTGAAACTTTCGTCGATTGTGCAGTTGATGTTTTTTAACGAGAAGGATTCTGAGCAAGCCGCGAAGATAGCGACTTCTTTTACACCGCTTTCTATTGCATCCTGCATTCCGCGTTCGTTCGGCACCAGAACCGAGAACTCGATTTTTTTAGAAATGGCTCCTGACTTCACCAAGGAATGCGTCTTGGCGATCACTTCGGCAGTTCCCGCCATTTGAGGAACCCATTTTGCAGATACAAAAGCTCCGATCTCCACACGTTTGGTTCCCGCTTCAATCAGTCGCTTTGCAAACTCCACACGAGTGTCTGAATCCAAAACATTTTTTTCGTTTTGCAGACCATCTCTTAATCCCATTTCGACAATTACGACTGACTTTTTCATAGACCCTATGTATCGGAAGCTGGTTTAATTTTAATAAGTGCTTTTCCTAAAGCGACCTGTTCGCCGACAGTACAATCGATACTATTGATCATGCCGGCAATATCCGCCTTCAGAGTGTACTCCATTTTCATCGCTTCCATGACCAGAACCGCCTGCCCTGCCGTTACGGAATCCCCGGTCGAAACCAAAATTTTCGTCACCTTACCAGGCATAGGAGCCATAACTTGGTCGGAAGAACCCGCAGCACCAGCTTTTCTTCGCGACTTACGTCCTGAGGATGCATCCAAGGTAAAGACACGTCCATTGTGATGAACCCAAAGTGTACCTTTGATTAACTGAGCATGAGCTTTGTAATCAACTCCGTCGACTCTGACTTTGATTTCCATTTAGATGCCTCTCCAGTAAGTGGCCCATGGTGAATTGTTGGTGCTTTCGACAGAAGTGCCGCCGCCACGAAGCTGCAGAAGAGCTCCTTCTGCAATTTTTTTATCCAAACTTGTCAACTCCGGCTCTTTCAGTGCGTCGGCGAAATAAGTTTCTATAAAACGTGTTGTCATCGTACCTATGATAAATTCTTTGTGTGAAAGAATCTCGATCAAATATGGAATATTCGTATGAACGCCAAAAACCACGGAATCTTTAAGCACGCGAATCATTTTTTGGATGGCGCGAGCCCGCGTCTCGTCCCAGACGATAACTTTGGCAATCATCGGGTCGTAATAAGGCGTGATGGTGTCGCCCGAATCGAAGCCGTATTCATAGCGCCTTCCCGGACCTTCAGGCCATTCGACATGACCTAGAAGACCTGTTGACGGCACGCCGCCCATGAAAGGGTTTTCGGCGTAGATGCGACATTCGATGGAATGACCGCGTGGCACGCGGACCTGCTTGGGGTCGTGCACGAAATCACCTTGAGCTGTCAGAATCTGCATTTTTACCAGATCCACACCCAACACTTCTTCGGTGACGGGATGCTCAACTTGAAGACGCGTATTCACTTCCAACAGATAAAATTCGCCATCCTGAAGAAGAAACTCTACTGTTCCGGCGCCTTTGTATTTACCCAAAGTCGCAATTGCACACGCGGCTTCGCCCATGCGACGGCGAAGATCTTCCGTCAAAGAGGGCGATGTCGCTTCTTCAATAATTTTTTGGTGCCGACGTTGCACCGAGCACTCGCGATCAAAGAAATGAATCACATTGCCGGTGCTGTCGCCAAAAATCTGAAACTCGATGTGCTTTGCGCGATCTAAATACTTCTCAAGAAAAACTTTTGGCGAACCAAAAGCCGACTGCGCTTCGCGCTGAGCTGACTCGATCAGCTCCTTGGCTTCAGCAGAAGACTTGATCAGCTTCATACCGCGACCACCGCCACCGGCTGCCGCTTTCACAATCACCGGAAAACCGATTCTTTCTGCTTCCAAAATCAGATGAGCCACGTCTTGATTTTCACCCTGGTAGCCCGGAACCAAGGGCAGGCCTGCTTTTTTAGCAAGCTCTTTACAATGAACTTTGTCTCCCAAAGAACGAATGGATTCCGCCGCAGGACCGATAAAGGTCAAACCCGCCTTGGCAACGGCTTCCGCAAAGTCCGCATTTTCAGAAAGAAAGCCAAACCCGGGATGAATCGCCTGAGCGCCTCCGGCTAAAGCCCCATCGACATTGGCTTTAATATTTAAATAACTTTCTGCCGTCGCAGCTGGACCAATGCAAATAGTTTTTGTCGCCATTCTATAAGCGCGAGAATGAATGTCTGCTTCGGAGTGAAGAAGAACGGTTTCGATGCCCAGCTCTTCACAGGCCTTAATAATACGAACAGCCACCTCGCCTCGATTGGCGATGGCGATTCTTGCGAACTTACCCATTATAGTGATCTCCACGATGGTTCACGTTTTTCCAGGAAGGATTTAAGTCCCTCCTGACCTTCGGCACTCACGCGGCGTTCTGCAATGAGCAGAGTTGTCGCCTCTTTTTGCTGAGACCAGGACATAAAATTCAAATCATTCAAAAGTTTTTTTGTTTCACGGACGGCTTCGGGACCGCACTGCATATAGTTGTGCACGATCTTTTGCACCGCCGTGTGGCCTTCTCCGACAGGAACAACGTCCGTCACGAGACCTGCCTGCTGAGCCACATGGGGGTTGAACACAACTCCTGAAAGCATCAGAGGGCGGACCTTGCCCGGCACCGCTTTACGATTAACGAAACTACTAATGACTGCGGGAGCAATTCCCAGCTTCACTTCGCTAAAACAGAATTGCGTGCCTTCTTCCGCGATCACTTCATCACAGATGGCAATCAATCCCAAAGCGCCACCAAAGGCGGCGCCATGAACCATCCCGATAACCGGCAACAGACACTGAGCCATGGTTTCAAACATATTAAACAACTTCAACGAATCCTGACGGTTCTGTTCGAAAGAAAACTGAACCATCTCGCGCATCCAATTCAGATCAGCACCTGCACAAAAGGCTTTCCCTTCTCCTTGCAGAACGACCGCTCGTAAATCTTTGCGGTCGTTCAGATTACGAAAAGTGTTGGTCAGTTCTTCGATCATTTCGGGATTAAAAGCGTTACGCACGTCAGGCCGGTGAAGCTTGACGTAAGCCACTTGATTCATTTCGGTCACAACTACGAAAGACATAACTACATCCTAAAGACACCTTGAGATTTTTCACCCCAAGATTTGTTAAGGCTTGCGGAAATTCCCAATGCCAAGACACGGCGAGTGTCCGCAGGATCAATAATGCCATCGTCCCAGATCCGAGCTGATGAGTAGTAGGCGGAACTTTCACGCTCGTACTTTTCCAGCGTCGGGCGTTTAAATTCCGCTTGCTCTTCGGCGGTCAGGCTTTGTTTTTTTGCGGCCATCTGATCCAACTTGACAGTCAAAAGAACATTCGCCGCCTGCTCGCCACCCATCACGCTGATCTTGGCATTTGGCCACATCCAAAGCTGGCGCGGCTGATAAGCTCTGCCACACATGCCGTAGTTTCCAGCGCCGTAAGAACCACCGATCACCACGGTAAACTTAGGAACATGAGCATTGGAAACGGCCATCACCATTTTGGCGCCATGTTTAGCAATACCTTCGTTTTCGTATTTTTTACCGACCATGAAGCCGGTGATATTTTGCAGGAAGATCAAAGGCACTTCACGCTGTTCACACAGCTCGATGAAATGCGCGGCTTTTTGCGCGCTTTCGCTGAACAAAACACCGTTATTCGCGATAATTCCCACGGGCATTCCCCAAATATGCGCAAAACCCGTGACCAAGGTTTTTCCGAATAAAGGCTTAAACTCATGGAAACGAGACCCATCTACGATACGCGCGATCACCTCACGCACATCAAAGGGAACACGACTGTCTTTGGGAATTACACCATAGATTTCTTTTGCGTCAAAGAGAGGCTCTTCGACCGGCATGAGCTTCATTTGCACGGCCCGCTTGTGATTCAAGTGGGCAACGATTGAGCGCGTGATTTCGATCGCGTGTTGATCATCTTCAGCAAAGTGGTCCGTCACACCGCTGGTCTCGCAGTGCACTTGCGCGCCCCCTAATTCTTGCGCGTCCACCACTTCCCCGGTTGCCGCTTTCACTAATGGCGGCCCCCCCAAAAAGATAGTTCCGTTTTCTTTAACGATAACTGTTTCATCACTCATCGCTGGAACGTAGGCGCCTCCAGCGGTACAAGATCCCATCACCACGGCGATTTGGGGAATGTTCGCCGCTGACATGCGGGCTTGATTATAAAAAATTCTTCCGAAATGATCGCGATCTGGAAACACATCCGCCTGCATAGGCAAGAAAGCTCCGCCGGAATCGACAAGGTAAATACACGGAAGTCCATTTTCAAAAGCGATCTCTTGCGCACGTAAATGCTTTTTCACGGTCATCGGGAAATACGTCCCCCCTTTGACGGTGGCATCGTTGGCCACGATCACACATTCCGTTCCATGAATCACGCCAATGCCCGTGATCACACCCGCCCCTGGTGCCTGCCCTTCGTACATATCCCAAGCGGCCAGCGTCGAGAACTCCAGAAATGCGGTGCCACCATCAACCAGAGCCTCGATGCGTTCGCGGGCCGTTAGTTTGCCGCGCGCTTTGTGTTTTTTCGTCGCGTCTTCTCCACCGCCCTGTTTGACAAGATGGACTCTGTCACGCCATTCATTGACGATGCCCAACATTGCTTCGCGGTTGGCTTTAAAGTCGGCCGAGTTCGTATCTATGTGACTGTCTAAAATTTCCATAATTCAAAAACTATTCTTGTCCGGCTAAAGCGGGAGTATGTTTAAAATTCAACTGCAAACGGATTTCCGCAACAGCCTGTTCATTATCATCGAAGATTTTTAGTTCCGCCTCGGTCTTTGCTTCGCGATGATCACGCAAGGCCGAAAGAACCATCTCACGCGTGGTCTCGGGAAGTTCCATGCGGATGCGACAATCCTCGGTTTGATTCTTAAAAAATTCCGCTTCAATACGCGCAACAGAAACTTCAAAAGAGCCAACCGGTGCGTGCCGCATCCACAGAACTTTTGCCGCCTCGGCCGCCGCCGTCGTCAACGCTCCTTCATGCATATTGTTGGACTCGCTCATGTTGCGCGTTCGCGCGGGAATAACCATTTCCACTTGAGTGTCGGAAAGACGAGAAATCCTTAAACCCATCCCCGCCGAAAAAGGTCTCACAATATCGAGTGCATAACTCAAGGCAGCATGAGAGGCCTTTGGCGACACGTCTTCTAAAAGAGCTGCCAAATCCGCAGCACTGAGGCGAATGCCCCGACTTTCAAGTTGGGTTTTTAGTTCGTCTTTCGCAGTTTGCAGTTGCTGACGCAGGTTCTGCTCAAGCTCAATCCCCTTTGACATTAAGATTGTCAGCCATTGTTGGTTCATGAGATATCCTCTCTGCACGGTTGTTGAAAAAAACGGAATATCATGCTCGGATAAGGATGTCAGTTTTATCACACTGAGTAAATAGAGAGAGGACTCTAGGAATGAAGAAAATTATTAGCCTCATTGTTTTTCTTGTAGCGTTGGTTTGGACTTGGAACGTGATTCACACTTCAGAGGCCGTAGGTTTTGAGACGCACTCCGGCATTCAGGTGAAGTTGGCTGAACTTATCGGCAATACGCTGACGACGAAAAAACCTCAGGCCAAAGACCTCTCGATCATGCGCCTTTGGACAGAATCTTTGGGTGATAACAAAGTTCGCGCCGTTTTTGCTTATAAATTCATCGAGCCCACCACTGAGGGTGAAGAGCTTGAACAAATCATCGAGGGCGAAGCAATTCTTCATCGTGAACCTTCTGAAGATGCAAGCACTGACAAATGGGTTCTTCAATCCGTAAAAACGACAAATGACATCGTGGTTTTCACCGAGGGTACAACTTTGACTCCGGGTGAAGCCCCTGAAACTGAGGAAGCAGCTCCCGCCGCCACGGCAGCTCCGACAGCGGCCCCTCAGGAAGCGACCCACTAAAAATGCCAATTCCTACACAATTCATCCAGATTGATGAAGAGGGTTACGGACTCAGTCGAGAAATTCGCATCCAAGACCCTTTAGTAGGACAAGAACTTCTGCAGAATTTGAAACTTCATGAAGGTGGAACATTGCTTTCCACTATTGGTGAAACGCCCGTCATCGTAGAGGCTTTTGACGAACCCTATGTGGCTTCACAAGTCCATTTTCACGACGGCACCTGGGAAATTTCGCTTCCTTACGGCGTCCATTATTCTTTTCAATTGGAATCGTTGTCCCTGGATGAATGGGACCGTTTTCACGGATACGCTTCGAACAATATTCCTTTTGTCTTTTCTCGCAAAGCCCAGGCCAGCTTTTTTAATTTGCTCGACGAATACGGCGATGACTTCATCGAGTTCCAGGGAAAGACTTACGAAATTCCCAACTATTGGCCTGCGAACGAAAATGTCGAAAAAGAGACTTACTGGAGCAACATTTACAAAGAAGAAGTCAATCCAGGTTGGAACTTAGGAGAACCGGCTGAAGCTTTGAAAGATATGCTTCCACGACTGAAAATTGCCCGTTCCCGAATTCTTGTTTTGGGCTGCGGAGAAGGTCATGATGCTGCATTTTTCGCGACGGCCGGTCACTTTGTGACGGCTGTGGATATTTCTCCGGAAGCCATTGAGCGCGCGAAAAAGAATTACGGACATCTTTCAAACCTGACATTCCTGGAAGCAGATCTTTTCAAACTTCCCCGTGATTTTGACCAAGCCTTCGACGTGGTTTTCGAACACACTTGTTATTGTGCGATCAATCCTGCCAAACGCCAGGATCTGGTGAAGGTATGGAACCGCGTCTTAGTCAGCGGAGGCCACCTGATGGGTGTGTTCTTCACTTTCGAAAAACGCCAAGGCCCGCCCTATGGCGGCACTGAATGGGAACTGCGACAACGTTTGAAATCGTCTTATCACCCGATCTTTTGGGGCCGCTGGCAAAAGTCTGTTCCCCGCCGCCAAGGCAAAGAACTTTTCATCTATACCAAGAAAACTTAAAAGAAGCCGGCACCTTCGGGTCGGAGGAATTTATGCATATTGAATTTACCCAAGCCGATGAAAGTCATATTGAGCATCTTGTGAAACTCGTCAACTCGGCCTATCGCGGAGACAGCTCCAAAGAAGGATGGACGACCGAGGCTGATTTGCTAGATGGTCAACGTGTGGATGAACAAAGCCTGCGCGAACTGATTCATAGAAATGATTCGATCATACTTATCGCTGAAGATGATGACACCGGAGACTTGTTGGGCTGTGTGCATTTAGAAAAGCACAATTCAAAATGCTATTTGGGCATGTTAACTGTCGATCCGTCATTGCAAAGTCAGGGAATTGGCAAGATGTTGTTAGACGAATCGGAAGCCCTTGCACAATTCTGGGATTGCACTAGCATTTACATGACGGTGATCTCGGTGCGCTCTGAGCTTATCGCCTGGTATGTGAAGCATGGTTTCCGTGACACCAAAGAGACGAAACCCTTCCCTTACGGCGACGAACGTTTCGGAATCCCCAAAGTACAAGGATTAGAGTTTACCGTCCTTGAAAAGAAGGTTTAGCCAACCGGTTTCGGGAGAAGCATATGATGCAAAGATGGGCCCTCGCACTGACCATGGTGATGGGAGCTTCCGCATTCGCCTATGAAATACCGCAGGATAGCGATGTGATGACCCGCTTTGGCGTCTGCCAAGCTGAATTTCTTCCTGCGAATTTTTCTCTCTTCGTATGGAATATAAAAAAAGCGGAAGCAAAAGCGCGCTGGGCTCGTGATTTTGAGCATTTCGTGCCCAAGTCCGATGTGGTTCTGATCCAAGAGGCGATGCTGGATCCCTTCGTCACATCGATAGCTCTTCGTCAGAAGAATTTTTGCTGGGATTTTGCCACCAGCTTTATCGATGAAAGCCCCACCGGAGTCATGAACGGCTCTTTGACCGGAGCTCTTAAAACCTATTTCTTTCGGAGCCCCGGCAGAGAACCCGTGGTCCGCACACCTAAAATGACGCTGGTTGCAGAGTTTGCTGTAGCCAATAGCCGTGAAACCTTGATGGTCGCTAACATTCATGCGCTGAACTTCGTCCAAGATAAAAACAACCGGGCGCAAATTCAAGCGGTTGCGGACTTCCTTCGAAAACACCAAGGACCCATCATTTTTGCCGGCGACTTCAACAGTTGGAATGGCAATCGCCTCAATGCCTTAGAGGCGATCTTGGGCTCTTTAGGACTTAAAAAGATTCTGTTGGACAATGATGATCGAGGCATGAAGTTAGACCATGTCTTTGTGCGTGGGTTGCTTCTTCACTCCTCAAAGCTGCACTCAGATATCAAAAGCTCAGATCATGCCCCCATTACGGCCGACTTCCGACTGCAATAACGCTTCATTGAGAGCAGCCCACACCCGCCGCAGACGCTCTTTGGAAGTGAATAAGATGCATTTTTAGCATAATAACATATTGTCTATGTATTAAAATTTCTCTCGGTTTAGGAGCATAGTCTTCTGTGTAAAGGAGGCCACTATGTTTTCGAAAATCATCTCACTAGCACTGATCGGATTGTGTGCCTCTACGACTGCTTTGGCTGACCAAATGGGCCCCAATGGTGACAAGTTTTACGAAGAAGCTGCTCACTTTGAAAATGCCTGCAAAGCGGATCCTTGCTCTGGCTCTTACAGCCGCGTGATTGTCTACGACCAAAAAGCGAAGCTAAATAAACTTTCCGCCGCAACTAAAGACACTTTGAAAAAGGTCGCCTTCGATCAAGCCCAAATTTGGGGCGATACTATTTTGGAAGGCGATTATTATGCCTCCGGTCGTACTCGTTTAGACCAAGTAGTGGCTTTTTATAAAGACCAGGATCTTGTCGGCTATAAAATCCAGTACTCTGAGAAGGCCTGGTACACTGGAGACTGTGAATTCGATGGCTCGCGTGCGTCTTTGAAAAGCTGTCAAGAAGGTCGTATCGTTGAAGGAAGCTATGTTTCCTCGGATACTTTGACTTACTTCAGCGACGAAGAACGTTACGCTGAGTTTTCTTTTGCGCAAGAGTAGTCTATAGTATCGCCAACATGGCGATAGCAATCGAAACTGAAAATCTAAAGCGCGTTTATCAAACATATCAAAAGCCCGAGGGATTTCTTAATTCCCTTCGTGGCTTTATCAATCGCAAGCATATTGACCGAGTCGCGCTTGATAGCACCACTTTAAAAATAGAATCAGGACAGATCGTCGGACTTGTCGGCGCCAATGGCGCGGGAAAAACTACGCTTCTGAAAATGCTTTCCGGCCTGGTCACTCCGACAAGTGGCGACGCCAAAGTTTTGGGATTTCGTCCATGGGAAAGAAAGAATGAATTTCTACGCCAGATCAGCATTCTTCTGGGACAGAAGAATCAGTTGTGGTGGGATATTTCTCCCGCAGACTCTTACGCCCTGCTGGCGCGAATTTATGACTTAGATCCCACTAAAGCCCGCCAGCGCGTTGAACAATTGGCCGAGATGCTTCAGTGCTCGCATGTCTTACACACGCAGTTGCGACGTTTAAGCCTGGGTGAACGCATGAAAATGGAAATCATTGGGGCTCTTTTGCACGAACCACAGGTTTTGTTTTTGGATGAACCGACAATCGGCTTAGACATTGTCGCGCAGGAAACAATTCGCGAGTTCCTGGATCAATACGTAAAAGAAAAAAGTCCCACTGTCATTTTAACGAGCCACTACATGGACGACATTGCCAAGTTGGCCGACAAGCTTTTGCTTATCAGCAAAGGACACATCGTCTATCAAGGCACCGTTCCCGAGTTTGTTGCAAAATCAAATAAAGAATTAGCTGAAAATGAAGAGGTCGATTTTGAAGATGTCATCCGCCGTTTTTTGGAAACGGAATCTCGCGTTCGCTAAACTTGCGATCGTCACGAATCTTGAATATCGCCTGAACTATTTTGTTGATGCGATTTTACAGCCCACGATCACCACGGGCATCGAAATGCTTTTGTGGTATGCAGTCTTCGTCGGCGCAGGCTCTACCGAGATTGCTGGCTTTAGTCGCGATTACTACCTTTCCTATGCTTTGTGGGGTGCATTTTTTGCGCGGATCTGCACCAGTTGGATGTACGAATATCGCATGATCCAAGAAATCGACACCGGGACCATAAATAGTCTTCTGGTGCGACCAATGAGTTTTTATGAATATTATTTTTCGCAACTTATGGGGTACAAATTCATAACGACGCTGGTATCAATGATGATTCCGCTGTTCGTGGTTATGGCTTTTAAACTTCCCACACAGTTTTCCCGACTGCCCATCGCCTTTGCTTTAGAGTTCTATTATCTCGTCCTTGTCCATTCCATCAGCTTTGCCGTCGCCACAATCGCGTTTTATTTCAACAAGGTTTACTCTTTGACGGGGGCCAAAAACTTAGCTTTGTGGTTGTTCACTGGAGAACTCTTCCCGCTGGATTTGATGCCCGAGCCCTTCCGAACCTGGGTGATCGCACTGCCTTTCAGTGCCGGGGTTTATGTCCCCGTCGGTTATATCACCGGGCGGTTGGAAATCGCGACAGTCTGGCAGTCCTTCGCCTCTATCACAATCGGCATTGTTATCGTGAACGCCATCGGAACGCTGCTGTGGCGCAAGGGAGTAAAAACCTATGCGGGGACGGGGGCCTAAGTGAAGACTTTAAAAAAATACCTCTCTCTATACTTTGCTCTTTTCCGAACCAGCTTCATCGCGGATCTCGAATATCGGGTTAATTTTTTAACCAGAATTGTGACTGACATTTTCTGGTATGCCGCCCAGATTCTGACGTTTGAAGTTCTATTTCATCACACGCCAAAGATTGGGGATTGGAACTTAGAACAGATGCGCGTCTTCCTGGGACTGGTCTTTGTTGTTGACGGTCTTTATATGATCATTCTTTCGGAAAATCTGGATCAGTTTTCTGAAAAAGTTCGCAAGGGTGATTTAGATCTGCTCTTAGCAAAACCCGTGAACTCGCAGTTTATGCTAAGCCTTCAAAAGGCTTCTACCGCGATGATCGGAAATCTGCTGTTGGGGCTTTCCTGGTTTTTCTACAGCCTTTGGCAACTTCCGGACTTTCATTGGCTGCGACTTTTGTGGCTCATAGTTTTGATTCCGTGTGGACTTATTGCCCTCTATGCAATGAGATTTTTTATGGCCTCCACTGCGGTTATATTTGCCCGCTCTGAAAATCTTCAGTTTATCTGGTATCAAATCTATAAATTGGGAATGCGACCCGATTCTATTTATGTACCTTGGTTCAAATGGATTTTGTTGACGGCTCTTCCGGTGGGAGTCATTGCCAGCGTTCCCGCAAGAGCCTTGTTGGAACCGCCGCAATTCGGCCTTATTATGTGGGTGGTTGTGTTATCATTTATTTTAATTTATCTCTCCAATAAATTCTGGAGATTTGCCTTGCGCTTTTATTCCAGCGCAAGTTCTTAAGGAAGGTTCATATGATCAAACTTTATGGTTCACCTCTTTCAAGTGCGGGACGCTGCTATTGGATGCTTGAAGAACTCGCTGTTCCCTACGAAGTCATGCCGCTGAATTTGCGAGAAAAAGAACAGAAATCAGAGGCGTTTTTAAAGATCAATCCGAATGGAAAAATTCCTGCGATGATCGACGGTGATTTCGTGTTGTGGGAGTCGATGGCGATCAATAGCTATCTGGCCAAGAAATTTGAAAGTCCTTTAGCACCGAAAAATCTTCAGGAAGAATCTTTGATTCAACAATGGAGCTTATGGGGCTTAGTGGATTTTCAGGAGCCGGCGGTAAGCTGGATGATCCAGGAATTCTTTGTCCCCGCCGAACACCGCAACCAGCTGGTCATTGAAAATTCAAAAAAAGCTCTGCCACGAGTTCTAGAAGTCTTGAATCGCGGCCTCGAAGGAAAGACCTTCCTTGTGGGAGATCGTTTTACCGTTGCCGACGTTAATTTAGGGACTGTGACAGACATTCTACTTGGACTAAAGTATGACTTATCGGCTTATCCTCACATTCAACGATGGATGACCGAGCTGCATTCTCGCCCAGCTTACAAAAAGGTCGCGCAAATGCGCCAAATGCCTAAGTAAAAGAAAAAAAAGCTTAATTACATCGGCGGACAGCCGATGTAATTACTGATGCTAGTACTCATTCTTTTTAAAACTCTACTTTTGTCGGGATTTGCGCAAACCACCTGTGATCGCGATTCAGTGCGCGACCAGATGAAGTACATATACCAAAATTACACCTACCGTGATGTTTCTGTCAGCGTGGATATCGCAAAAAAGAATATCAGTGCTTGCGGCGGCGCCCGCGCCATGGGAGTTTCAGAAACCTTTCTGGATCAGATAAAAATGACTTCGATCCGCGAAGAGTATAAACGCATCAAAGAAGACATCGAAACATTTTCTGAAAATGGGCGCGTAGAAATGTTCGAACTGGAATACAGGATGTATGCAAGAAAGGCCGGTCTGTCCCCCGCCGAAGTTGAAGCCTTCCTAAAAAAACACAAATCGCAAGGTGCCCAGTCAGCCGTCAAAGAGCGCCAATCCTGTTCTCCCGTCGACATGAGCAAGGATTTCGGACCTGTCAGAAATCAGGACTCGGTCGGATGGTGTTACGCATTTGCGGCTGCAGATCTTGTCTCATATAAGTTAAAAAAGACTGTTTCGGCTGCCGATATCGCCATTTCCTACAATGACGGAATTCTTTCTGATATTCGCAAAACATTGGGAACAACGGCTGACGACATCCAAGGGGGCTTCACCGCTGGCGCTATCGACAGTACCCTAAAAAAAGGATTTTGCCTGGAAAAAGATTTTCCTAGCGAAGACAACTCAAGTTCAAACTTCAAAAACACCCTGCAGGCCATCGATGCTATGGGCCGCCAGAAATTGGGGGCCTCTGCAACAGACTGCGCGCCTCTTTATCACAGATCCCGTGCACTATTTCCCAACGTAAAAATAGCAGACTTACAAGCAGTCCTTCGCGAAAGCTCGTCACGCGATTTCATCGACAATATGGCTGACAAGACTTGTGAGCCCCGAGTTAAAGCGAATATGGAAACAGAAGCCAACGTATATGTCTTCGATAAAAAAGGTATGATTCAGGACTTAGACGAGCAACTAAATAAAATGAATCCCGTGGTCCTGGGATACGACTCTTCGAACTTGATAGACCGACGGGATACCGAAAAAAGACGCATGCACGCCAGCGTGATCGCAGGACGACGATTTAATGAAAAGTCCGGGCAGTGTGAATATCTTATCAGAAATTCCTGGGGACGAGGTTGCGGCTATGACCGCCACTATGAGTGCAAAGAAGGAAATATCTGGGTTCCTAAAACCGACATTATGAAACGTGGGAAATTTTTAGATTATGTTAAGTAGTTTGCTTTTTCTTCTTTTCAGTTTTTCTTTTGCCCAAAGCGATCTTCACTGCGCCAGTGGCAGCTTCCGTTTCCTGACGAACGGAGTGACCTCCACCAGCAAAAGTTTTTACTGCTACAATTCTGACAAGACCCAGTTGTACTCGAAGGAATGCAAGAATCAAAAATGCCCTTTGGCCTTCGATTCAAAAAAATATTTTAATTTTTCGGATCTGCACGACGAAAACAGCAATCCCGGTTTTAACCTGTGCCGCAAACTTGACGGTAAGCCCGAAATACTGGAATTTCAGGCTGATAAAGAATGGTTTAAGCTGGATCGCTGCAACTTCAAAGATGGAAGTTTTGTCAGCACCTCTGAACTTTTAAAATTTTATTTGCAGAAGAAAAACTAGCGAAACGCTAGCTTTTCAAACGCATTCACCTTGTTCTTGATAACATCTATGGATTTTTGCCAGAACTCCGGTTGACGAATATCTTCGCCCAAGTGTTTCAGAACCAAATCTTCCGCCGTCATTCTGCCCGTATCCCTTAGAATCTCGACATATTTTTTCATAAAATCTTTGCCCAGTTCCTGTCGGCGAGCATAGATACTCATGGCAAACAAATAACCAAAGGTGTAAGGATAGTTGTAAAAGCTGGTGCCTGCCATCGCGAAATGCAGCTTGGTTGCCCAGAACATTTTATCGTTTTCTGTCAGCGTCGGCCCATACCACTTATTCCACGCTTCATCCGTTAACTGCGCAAGTTCATCCGCGTTCAACGAGCGCTTTTGGCGCTGCTCATAGAAGCTTTTTTCAAATTCGAAACGTGCTGGGATGTTAATAAGGAAACTGGTGGCCCCTTCAACCTCTCCCCAGGCAAATTCGATCTTTTCTTCTTTAGTTTGTGCTTCTTCAATCAAAACATCATGAAGAACTGTTTCTGCAAAGATGCTCGCCGTTTCTGCCAACGTCATAGGATAACCCGTTTGCGAACGAGGTAGATCGCGCATCACCCAGGAATGAAACGCGTGTCCCAATTCATGAGCCAAGGTGGAAATATCGCTGTTAGAACCCATATAAGTCATGAAAACCCGGGGCTCGCGGCGCTTCGCAAATCCTGTGCAATAGGCGCCGTTGCGTTTATGCGGAAGAACTCGACCCTCTATCCATCGCTTGTCCGCCATCATTTTTACAAAATCAGACATCTGGGGGTCGATACGGGCGAAAGAATCCTGAATGAGCGACAGAGCTTCGTCAAAAGAACGTTCCTTCTTCCCTCCGGAAACCGGGCTTTGCGCCAAAAGGTCCCACGGATCTAAAGCTCTTTTTCCCATAAGTTGAGCCATCAAGCGCGGGGCTTTGCGGGTGTCATTCAGGTTGCTATGACAGGCGGATATCAACGCATCCAGTGTCGCTCTTTCAATACGATTGCCATGCAAAGACGTATCCAGAAAATGCACGGGTTTTGCGTAAGAACGCTTTTTATTCACCTCATGGCGCCAGCCTGCTAAAGAATTAAGAATAAAGGCGGCGGTGTTTTTATGTTCTGCCCAAGCATTTTGAATACTAGACCAAGCCACTTTTCGCGTATTTTCATCCAGACTGCGAGTCAAAGCACTGGCTTGCGCCAACCCCACAGTTTCGGTTTTATTCTCCCACTGAAGTTGGCAGCGCATGGCCCCGCTGAGCTTTGTGTAAAGTTCTCCCCAGGCTCTTAAGCCGGGATTAGAGACAGACTCTAACAAAGCTTCTTCCGAATCAGACAACAAGGTGTCAGCATTTTTTCGTTCATTCTTCCAGAAAAATTCGGCAGGTTGCAATTCCGGATGCTCAAGCACTTTCATAAGAAAATCTTCTGAACAACGTTTTAAGAAATTATTCACCGGAATCGTCGATTGCCAGAATCGAGAATTCAGTGCCTGAAGTTCGGAAAACTTCGCCTGAGCGGCATCGTCAGCCGAATTCACTGATAAAGTGCAATTCAGAAAGGTCCCCATGTTCATGGAAAGGATCAAGGCAGCCTCACGCTCTAACAGAATTTTCTGAAGCTGTTCCCGTGTAGACTCTGACGGCATCGTCTTGCCAGACAAAGAGTCTGCCAAAGATGCCTGTGCGGTTTTAACCAGCTCTTCTAAAAGTCTGACTTTATTCGAAAAATTTTCGAACTCAGTTTGAAACTCTGAAGAGGTGCAAGAAGGATACTCCGATTCGATATTCCAAGCCATTTTTTCCATGCCTGGAAGGTTATCTCAGACTTCAGAAAAAGAAAACGCCGAAGACCAAGCCTCGGCGTATTCGCATGAATGCAATTTTAAACTTAACGCTTCTCGATATCGTCTTTTGCGCGGATCACCTTCGCACCAACATCGTTGATGAGGCGACTTAGTTCCGGCGAAAGTTTTTGGCCCTTCAATGTCAATTGTAAAGCATCACCCTCAAAGAAGGGGCCGATCTTAGCATCGTCGTTCCAGTCCTGTTCAAATTCGGATTCGAACTTGCGGATCTCCGCTTTGTCAAAGATCTGGGCTCCGAACTCGCGAAAGCTTCCCTGTAAAGTGTCAGGGTTTAGATTGGATGATCCCGCCAAAAGAACTTTTCCGTCTACAGAAGTAATCTTTCTGTGGTTTTCTTGATGATACTCCTGCTTTGTTCCGTCTGGAAAGTGTGCTTCAATTCCCAGCGTACGTCGCGCGCGCACCTCGACACCGTGATCCAGCAACTGTCCTAGGAATAGAGTATTGGGCAATCCGCCCATTTTGAAGTTTCCGTTGTGGTCGGCCAAAATACGAACTTTCAGCGAAGGCACCTGGGCCTTTCTTTTCATCAAAGCGTCATTAATATATTTGTCGTAAATGAAAAGCTGTTCCATATAAATATGGCTTTCTGCTTTAGAGATCATATCAACCAAAATATTTCGCGCGTCCTTGATTCTGCCATCAACATTGGCTTCAGCCAAACGGACCACCTGAGTGCCCTGGGCGGGATACTCTGTCCTTTTTAACTTGAACCATGCCAAAATCTGATCTCGTTGCGGCAAATAGGCTTCATTCGCCAAGCCCTGTTCCTTGTAGAAGAACCATTTGCGCTCTTTGGGATCTAACGTCAACGCCGCGTCGACGTCATCATAGTAGGCCGCTTGCACCATGGCCGCTGCCGGTCCTTTAACATACAAGGCATTATCGAAATAGTATCCACCGCTATGATCTGTCCAATTCTTTGAACCGAAATAGGCCTGTGGAGCATCTGATTCCGCGTCGACAACAATCACTTTGCTGTGATCAATCTTAGATTCATAGTAAGTATTTCTTTTTTCCAAGGCCTTGAAGGTCTCTTCCGTTTTCGGAACAAAGTTTGTCAAACCAAAGGGAATACCGGGCGGATGTCTTTGAATGTTCGCTTGAAGAAGAATCACAGAGCCCTTAAGCGCCGGCTCCTGTGAGCGATCCTTAATGTATTTAAAGATCGGCATCATTTCATCTTCCATATTATAGTTCGTCGCATAGTCATGCATGATCAAAACTTTGAAGTTCGGATTGGTCTTCTTTTTTTCAACAGCCTGATCCAGAAGAAATTTCGACAAAGTCCCGCCCATCGTTCCTCCGAAAAGGAAGATGTTGATAAAAACAGACTCTTTCGCCGAAAGAATCATGTCGCGGATCTTTGCAAACATGGGGTCCTTAAAAGAAGGATGTCCCTCGTCTGTATTGGTTAAAGGCATTTTCATGTAGGGCTGACTGAAATCAAGTTTGCCGCCGGCAAAGATGACCCGATCATTAAACCACTGGATTCTTTCAGGCGAAGTCTCGTTATGACTGACCAGTTCGACAGCATTGCCGGGAATCAGCCCTGTGGCCGTCAAAACGTGATCATCCATTTCCGGAAACAAACTGCGCAAATCCTGCGTTAACTCCGGATTTCGCAAAGACAAATCGCGCGCACCTTGCTGCGCCATCGCATCCATCATCGATCGCGCCTTGGCTTGCGCGGCTTTGTCTTTTTTTAAGGGGTGCTCTGCGTAGTCCCGCAATAGCTGCAAACGATACTGTAGTAATGACTGAAGCACGCGACTTTCATTGGCGGAATTTTTCTTTATAAATTTCCAATAAACCAAAGGGCGCAGGATCGACTCGGGAATCTGGTTTTCGTAGGTTTTTACGAAATCCCGTGTCTTTCCCTGCTCTGCCTTGGGAAGCTTTTGCAACTCTTTCAACAGCGTTTCGGCCCGACGGCAAGCTTCAGGACCATAAAGAACATCATGATTCTTCTTGTAGAACTCTACCGCCGCCAGCCGCTCTTTTAAAGACACGGTCTGCGCCTTTGCCTGGAAAGCCACAATTATCGTCAAAGCAATCAAAGCCATTTTTTTCATAGGGCACGTCCTTCAAGAACGGATTGAAGATTTAAGAATGACTCCAATTGCTTTTCGCACTTTTTGAAAAGTTGGCGTTTGGCATCATTTAGGACCATGTCCTGATTCTGAGACGAGGATTCACCACCATCCGGAATGTATTCAACTAAATCGACGGAGCTCTTATTGATGTTGATTTCTTTTGTTTTCATATCGTAAACGAGTTTTTTAAGTTTAAAGCTGACGCTTTCTGAAAAACGTCTTTTGGGCTCTACGGTGTAGGTTGCCGTCTGAACAGATTTCCCTACGGAATCAAATTTATCCGGCATCAACTCGGAACGCCCCTCACTGGAAGTTGCAAGAAGGCCTGGATAAACTTCAAGATACTCATCTGTGGGAATCAGATTCTTAAGATTGAAGTTTTTGTAAATGTCGACAGTGTAGAAGACGGGAACGCCGTTTCCGCCGCCTTTTGCCGACGCAATAAAGTTTTCACATTGCATAGGCTTGTTTAAGGAATCGTTGACCCGATAATACCGACGATAGCGGACATACCCCTTTACACCCTTTTTTGAGGGCTTCGGAATGCCGGGTTTTAAATCCATGATCTCTACATACAGGGTCATGACTCCACCGATATAGTCGGCTTTATTTTGTATAGGAACATAGACAGAGTTGTTATAGATAGAACCTGTCATGGTGGCCTTTTCTAAGTTTTCCCATTTCCGACTAAGAGTGCCGACATCGCTCAGGCGGAACAACTGATTACTGGAAAGTTCAGCTGAATAGTCGTCCTTGCGATAAGGTTCGGGCGTAAAAGTCAAATCCACCTGCAAACCCGTATTAATGATTTTGAAAACTCTTAGCGTTTTTACAAAGTTCTCAAGGACGGATTCTTTAAGATTGCCTACGAAAAGTTTCGCCAAAGCCTGCTCGGGAACTTCGGCGGAAAGACTTTCCGTAAGAGCCTGTTCCAAAGCTTTGCGCGCGGTGGTCGACAAATACTTTTGGTCACCATTCGTGTAAAAATTAATTTTCAAGGGATGACGATATGCCTGTGTCGGCGAATCTCCGCCAAAAATTTCGGCTGCGGCCTCAACCCCCGCATCCGTTGTTAAGGACTTTGTCGCCGCCGGTTCGCGCTTTTCTTTATGTGAACAATGAAGGCTAAGAAAGGCCGTTACCGCCAAAAAAGCCCAACGAATATTTTTATTCATAATTCATCCTTATAAATTCTGGAATCTTTCGAAATCCGCGTACGACTGGTCCGTGGCTTTCAAAAGAAGCGACAAAGAGTATGGAAGGTTTTTAAAATAACGTTTGCCGCCGTAGTACATTATCACGGGTTCAAAGACAGGATTATTCCCCACGGCAAGTTGGGCGACATTATCAGGGCTGATCGTATAACGACGAACCATCTCTTCCAACGGCCACTTCACATCCGAGTAGACGACGTAAGCGATTTCCGAGCATACAATACGTTCGTGAGTGGCAACGTCGAAGTTGAAGTCATACTCTTTTCCGATTTGAGCGACCGCTTGTAAAATAGCTTTGCGGCGATAGTCATCAGAAACCTGGCGTTTATCACGAATCACAAGGAAGTCGTCAATATTCAGGAAATGCTCTAAAGTATTGATTTGCACACCAGGACGCAAAGCTTCGACGATACGATGGCCTGAGCGGATTTTATCCTGAATATTTTTGGGAATTTGATCCCAGACTTTCAGATCGCGCAATTGAGATTCCGTTCCCAACCAGATCGCCACGTGCCCATAGTGCCCGGGAATCATTTTATCCGTCAGACGGAAGGGTGTTTTTTCCATAAGAATATCTAAAGGCTGCATTTCCGCAATCAAAGCCTCTTTTTCAGATGCGGGCATATTGTGAAGGTAGCCTTTGCGGGTCTCGACCAATCCGACCATATTCCCAAATCCCATGCTAACCCCATAGGAAACCACACGAACGCCACGCTTTCCGCGCAAAGTAATGCGGTTCCACAGATTCACGATGGCATCTTTGAAGCTTGAGTTGTTCTGACCATTCTTTACAGCTAGGTACCAAATGCTTGATTGTGTAAGGCCATACAAAAAGCTTTCTTCAGGACTGGTTTCGATACCCTTGGCCCGACGCCATGCCATGACTTCGTCAATAAATTTAATACCTTTTTCAACTTGCAACCGACGCGATGGCGAGGAATAGGAATCGGCAATCTGTTGAAGGGCACGGCGTTCGCTTGTGTCGTAGTTTAAAACGTAACGCAGCGACGAGTTTTCATTGTAGGGCTGAATCGCCACGAGATAGTTATCCATAAGAAGCAATGCTGCGGATAACGCCATCTGCATACGGAAGAATCGTTGCTCACCTTCCTTGTCAGTAGGATCTAATTGCATAACGGTGAAGGTGGGCTGTTGAGTATGAGGCCTACGCTCATAATCGCCCGGCATGTTGTGGGTCTTAGTAGAAGTCCCCTTGTAGGCGTTCAATTTTACCGAGTTATATCCGTCAAAGAGTTCACCCTCTTTGATCGCCAAATCTACCAGCTTTTTACGCAGCTCCAGATATTTGCGGCCTTTTTCGCGCAGCCACTCCCCCTCGGTACGGGTCAAAGAAATCTGAGAAGTTTCATTTAGCTTTTTGCTTTCAGCGAATTTCAAAGCTTCGGCACGGAAGTCCAAGGACTCGGCGACAAGAACTTGAAAGTCATAATATTGAGGATCGACAAAGTACTGGGTGGATGCAGGCGTACGATCAGAAGATTGAAAGGTCGAACAAGAAGTCAAAAACAACGTTAGGGCGATAAAGCCCACAACAAGACGACGCATGAAAATTTCCTCCATACGTCAAATTTAAATCTTTCTCGGATAAGTCTCGATCGGAAGTTGCTAAGACACACATTTCTGGACGTGAGTCGTAAGAAGGCGGGATCACGGTTTTGCTGTAAGCCGGATTCTGTCCCAATCACCAGGTCCCATAATTTGTCCCGATAATCGTAGATGATCATTCCTCTGGGAATGCTATTACTAGCACCCTCAAGCGATCTTACCCGAAAGCTACGGACTGGCCGTCCTACTAATGCTTCCCTATTTGATCTTGCTCCGCGCAGAGTTTGGCTGTTTTCACTCCAGCGACTCCCCAGAAGGCTCCCGTTCCCGCCTTTAGGATCATAGTCCTGGATATTCTTTCTGTTCCACTGTTCCTGACATTACTGTCGAGGGGCGTTACCCCTTGCGCTGCCATATGGAGTCCGGACTTTCCTCTCTAATTTCAGGAATTTAGAGCATTATTAGAGCGATCATCCGCAAAACCGAAGGGGTTTTCTAACACCCCCCAGCAAAAAGCGCAAGAGGGTTTTCATCGACCCCATTTTATTTTAATTTCTAAGCACAGTTTACAAAAGGACTTTACCATGAAGATCGCTGTATCTCTATTCGCATTCGCTTTGACCCTAGCTCTTACGTCTCCGTCTTTGGCTGAAGAAGGCCATGGTGGAGGTGGACATGGCGGCCTTGCCGAAAAAATGAATGCTTTGTTCCCTCCGAAGCAACCAGTTCCAGCTAAAAGAGACGTTCCTGCAGCTCCCGAACTTTCCGCTCCTGCTTATTTTTCTGAGATCAAAGCTGACAAAGCAGCTTTGCAATGGAAAGCCGTTGAAGGCGCTTCTGAATACCACGTGCAATTGGCGACAGACCCTAATTTCAAATGGTTAGTGGCTAACGAATACCACGTTAAAGGCACTTCTTTTGAAGCTACAGGCTTGGAAGCTGGCAAACACTACTACTGGAGAGTTGCCGCAGTAGCTGATGCAAACTGGTCTACATTCCGCAGAAGTTTCTTTGCGACTTCGATGTTCGCAACTCCAGCGAAATAGTTTTTTCGAACATATTTAGAAGCATTAAAAAGCCCTTTGTTTTGCAAAGGGCTTTTATTTTACATACGAGCTGAAGTCCCTTCGCTTCTCCCCTGCATAGGCATTCGCACCGTCATTCCAGCCATCGCCCGGCAGGACTCAGCACAACGACGGCAAACCTCCGCACAATTTGCGAAAACTGAGTCACCTTCGTAGCGCTCGCACTCAATCGCGCAGGCATCACACAACTCAAACGATAGTTCACACGCTTGATGATGAAATTCAGATTCGGCAATCATCAATTTTGCTGAAAGACTGCAGGCATCTGAGCAAAATTGAAGAAGGGCTATATGCTTGCCGGAAAAGGCCGTCCCCTTTTGCTGTAGACAATAATGAAGGGTTTCTGTGCACGTGCGAACACTGGTCAAACAATTATTAATACACTTGGCCATGTCGCTATCTTGTATTTGGTTCGTCGCCATACCGACCTCCTTTTATTAATTTTCCCTCTGAAACAAGGACAAATAAAGGAATCCCCGATTTTTTGTCAGATTTCAGTCATAGCTAAAGTCTGTTGTCATGTGACAGATCAGAAAGCTCAGACGTAAATAAGGCGTCAGACATCGTGTTATTACAAAACTTTAATTCCCAGACGCTTTTGTAATTTTATTAAGCAATGTTGTTGTCAGTAGACTTGTCACATGACCCATTCAGTCTATGATGCTTTATTAAATTCAAACGCAGTGATTGAGTTCGACCCTCAAGGTTATATCCTTTGGGCTAATCGCAATTATCTGAACATCATGGGATACGAACTAGAGGAAATCGTCGGACAACATCATTCGATGTTCTTACCAGAAAAATCGCAACATGAATTGTCGTATCAGCAAATGTGGTATCAACTTGCGCAGGGCCAAACCCAAGTTGGTGAATTTAAACGTGTAACAAAAAACAACAAGGAAGTCTGGATTCAGGGCTCTTACACTCCCGTTCGCCATCCCAGCGGATATGTCATCAAAATCATAAAAATGGTTATTGATATCACTGAAAAGAAACGCTTGGCCGAAAATCTTGAAAAGAAGAACAGAGAGTTGGCTTCAACGGCGGAAAAAGCGAAGGCAGCAACTTACGCCAAATCTGTTTTTCTGGCGAATATGAGTCATGAAATACGCACGCCCTTGAATTCAATTATTGGTATCACGGATACTTTGGCTGAAACCAAGTTGGATAATCAACAAGCCTCTTTTGTTGAAATCCTTCAGCGCGCAAACAACCAACTAATGACAATTATCAACGACGTTTTAGATCTTTCTAAGGTGGAAGCGGGAGAACTGGAACTAAAAATGCTTCCCTTCCAACTGCAAAAACTGCTGGACGAGCTCACTTCGGTTCTAGGTTTTCGTGCAAGAGAAAAAGCGCTGAAGCTTAGCATAGAAGTGGATCCAGACGTCGATTCATTCTACATCGGTGACGCCGATCGCCTTCGGCAGATCTTAATGAACCTGCTTAACAATGCCATCAAATTCACTCATGGCGGTGAAATTTCCTTGCGCGTGACTCGCAACCGCACTTCCCGCCCTGGGAATGTTCTTTTTTGCGTGGCCGACACTGGAATTGGCATTGCAAAATCCAAATTCAAAGATATTTTTCAGCCCTTTACTCAGGCGGACCCCACGACCACTCGTCGTTATGGCGGAACCGGTTTGGGGCTTTCGATAACTAAGAATATCGTCGAAATGATGCAGGGACAGATCTGGCTGGAAAGTGAAGTCGGAATGGGAAGCGTGTTTTATTTTACCGCGACTTTGAAGCCCACCCAGGAACGTATCAACTACTTTCCTCAGCCGGTCTATAGCAGACTTACGAATGATAACAAAGCTTCGTTTGCCGCCGAACGCCTGAAGATCCTCATTGTTGACGACGTCGATGATAATCGGGCCCTTTTTGGAATTTATTTGCAGAACACGATTCATTCTCTTTCCTACGCAGCCAGCGGAGTGGAAGCCGTCGAACGGGTCCAAAATGAACACTTCGATATCATTTTTATGGACGTGCAAATGCCTGAAATGGATGGCTATGAAGCCACCCGTCGCATTCGCGCGATGGAAAAAGAATATCACCGTCCGCCGACACGAATCTTTGCCTGCACAGCAAACGCTTTTGCCGAAGATGTGAAGAAAAGTCTGCAGGCTGGTTGCGACAAACATTTATCCAAGCCCATTCGCAAAGACACTTTGCTAAAAACAATTCTTCTGTCTTTTACTGAGCAGGAAATGGCTTATTAATTCCCGTCTGATCCAGAATAGTTTCCCGCGAAAGCGAACCTTTTTCTTCCACCGAATAATAAACCCGCAAGGACGCGGGGTCTTCACTCCAGTGGTAAATCATCCCTGCACACATCTTACAGGGCTTATGCGTGGAAAATAAAATGGCATTCGCAGGAATTTTTGTTTGGCCGGCCCGATAAAGATTCTGCAGCAAGTTTACTTCAGCGTGCCTTGTTTTGTTTTTTGAGTTGGAATTGACTCCGAAGCCAAGATAGCGGCCGTTTGCATCAACAAGAACCACTGCAATATCGCGATTGAAGTCGTGCAAAATTTCTCCACGCGGGACCTGCCGAGCCAAATTTTGGGCAGCACTTCGCAGCTTGGCCAAGGTCCGCGGCACTGATGCCACCTCCTCGGGGGTCAGACGGTCTTCGGTGAACGACGCCGGGGTATCCTCATGCGCGGGCGGCCAAAGGGCGACCTCCGCCGAACCAATTTCGCAGAACTGAACTTGCAGCTTCAACTTGTGATCCCGGGGCTGAACCTGCGCGGTGGCACGTTTAGCCACGACTTTAACCATTCCGCGGCACATTTCCGTCAAGGGGGCCGTCGTATAGATACGCTTGCGCAAAATGAAAAAGCTGTGATCCACAAACTGATCAAACAGGCCCTGCAGCAACTTGACCACTGCGGAAGACGGAGCGGTCACCTTTTGAGAAAAATGCGTATAATAGACAACGCCCTTATGCTCGACATAGGCAAGGTCATAGCCCGTTTTATAAAGTAAAAATGCTAGGTGTTCCGCCTGATTTTGCGTCGACATAAAGAATTGGTACCATAAAGTGACATTTTTGTCTAAAACCGATGCCACGACAGGAATCGCAAAAATGGACATGATTAAGAACCGTCTGGAAAAAAACTATAAAAAGCTAAAAAGTTGGGCCGATCGCAACAAAATCGAAGCCTACCGCCTTTATGATCGAGACATTCCAGAATACCCGTTCATTGTCGATGTTTACAAAAATTTCTATGTCATTTACGACAAAAGTGATCCCATCCGCGACAAGGATAAAAATCACCTGCCGCATGTGAGTGATGCCCTAAAAGCTCTTTTTAAAACCGACGAGGCCCATGTCGTCGTCAAAAAAAGAGAGCGCCAAGAAGGGCTTAAGCAATACGAAAAGTTAGCTGAAAAAAGTGAAACACTGACGGTGCAAGAGACGCAAGCCATTTTGAAGGTCAATCTGTATGACTATTTGGATACGGGATTGTTCCTGGATCACCGGCCCATGCGCCAAAAAATTCATAAGCTGGCAAAGGATAAAAAGTTCCTGAATCTGTTCTGTTATACTGGTTCGGTAAGTGTTTTCGCCGCTTTGGGCGGAGCCAAAACCACCAGCGTTGACATGTCTCAGACCTATTTGCGATGGGCTCAGGATAACTTCACTCTGAACGGTTTGAATCCCGAGGAGCACACCTTCGTCAACGCCGATGTCCTGGAATGGCTAAGACTCAATCAAAACCACCCCATGTATGACATGATTTTCTTAGATCCGCCGACTTTTTCGAACTCTAAAAAAATGGAAGACAGTTTTGAGGTTGAGCGGGATCAGGACTTCCTGGTGAATGCCTGTATGAGTCTGTTGTTGCCCTCAGGCGTGCTTTATTTTTCAAACAACAAACGTAAGTTTAAATTGTCCGAGCAAATACTGAATAAATACACCGTGAAAGATTTAACCGAAGAATCCATTCCACAGGACTTTCACGACAAAAAAATTCACAACTGTTTCGAGATAAAATACAAATAAATCGGGCTCATTTTCCGTCGAAAACCGCTGTGGACGCCCTGGCGCCGACTTCCTGCCTTAGAGCAGAATATCTAGATTTGACGGTCTTAAAATCTCTGAAGAAAATTCTTGCATGGGGGGTCAAAAGGACCTAGAACCCCCCTTTTCAAATGACATCACATTTTTCCCCGGGGAGGGCACGGAATTGAAAGCTTTAGGTCGCCATATTTTAGTTGAGTTCAGTGGTTGTAACGCTGAGGTTTTGAACGATGTTTCAATCATCGAAAAAAGCATGATTGAGGCCGCGCAAATCGCCGGAGCTACGGTTATTAATTCGACCTTCCATCACTTCTCTCCGTGGGGAGTCAGTGGAGTTGTGGTGATTCAAGAAAGCCATTTGGCGATCCACACGTGGCCTGAGTATCGTTATGCCGCTGTTGATTTGTTCACATGCGGCGATTCTGTGGACCCTTGGGTTTCTTTCGAGCATTTGAAAAAAGCATTTCAGGCGAATTATTCTGCACTCGAAATGAATCGTGGCTCTTTGCATGTTATTCAAAAGTCAGATTTCCAGCCCAAGCACCTTCGCACCGAGCCTTCTTTCGATTTGAAAAAAGGTTTCCAAATCGAACGCAATGTGTGGTTCACCGATAAAGACGAAAACCAAGCCTTGTCTTTGCGTTACACGGGTGATGTTCTGTTTGACGAAACGAACCCATTCCAGCGCGTACGTGTCTTGGATTCATACTCTCACGGCAAATTTCTCGCGATCAACAACATGGTGATGTGCACTGAGCGCGATGAGTTCCATTATCATGAGATGATTTCTCATCCAGTTATGCAAGCGCACGGAAATGCGAAAAATATTCTGGTCATCGGTGGTGGAGACGGCGGTACCATTCGTGAGTTGTTCAAGTATGACCACGTCGAAAAAGTCACCATGGTCGAAATCGATGAAGCAGTCATTCGTGCTTCTAAAGAACATCTTCCGAGCATTGCTTCCGAGTTCGGCAATCCGAAACTGAATTTGATTATTGGCGATGGCATTCAATTTGTTAAAGACGCAGCCGCTAATTCATACGATGTCATTATCGTCGATGGTTCGGACCCAGTAGGTCCGGCAAAAGGTCTTTTTACGGCCGAGTTCTACAATAACTGTAAAAATGCACTGAAAGAAGGCGGGATCATCATCACTCAAGGCGAGTCACCGATGTTCCACGAAGGCACTTTCGTTGAACTAAACCACTGCTTAAAAGGCATCTTTGGTAAATCCAATGTCCACACCATGCTTTTCCACGCCACGACCTATCCGTCAGGGATGTGGAGTCTGCAAGTGGGTGTAAAGGGTCACTATCATCCGGCCAAGGACTTCAACAAAGACAAAGCGCGCCAATTTTCTATGGCCAAAGGTCTGAAGTACTACAACGAAGAACTGCATTCTGCGGCCTTCGCTTTGCCTACCTTCGTCAGAACGATGCTTGGCGAAAATGCTTAATTAATAGACCGCCTCCTGTTTTCATTATACTTTCAGTACTCAACAGGAGGCGTATATAATGTTCAAACTTCCAACACTTCCCTACGCAAAAACTGAATTGGCTCCTTTGTTCAATGAAGAACAAATGACCTATCACTACGACAAACATCACAAAGCTTATTTAGATAACTTGAATAAGATGATGGAGACAGATTCTTCGTTGAAAGGAAAATCTTTAGAAGAGATCGTTCTTTCTTCTTCCGGCGGCGTATTTAACAACGCGGCTCAGGGCTGGAATCACACTTTCTTCTGGTTCAATATGGCTCCCAACGGAAAAGGCGGACAGCCTTCTGCGGATCTTGAAGCGGCGATCAAACGTGACTTTGGTTCTATGGACGAACTCAAAGCAAAATTCGTGGATGGCGGCGTGAAAACCTTCGGTTCAGGATGGATCTGGCTATGCACAGACTCTTCTGGGAAACTAAGCTTGGTTTCAACTTCTAATGCGCAAGTCCCTTTCACAAACAACGGCCCTACACCTTTGATGGTCGCGGACGTTTGGGAACACGCTTACTACGTTGACTACCGCAACCTACGTCAAAAATATCTTGAGACGTTCTGGACGCAAATCAACTGGAACTTCGTTTCAGAAAACTATGCTTCTAAAAAAGTTCGCGATCTTACAAAATCAATGACGTAAAAAATGCGTGCTTCTTTGCATTGTTAAGCGCAAAAAAGAACAGACTCGGCATCGTGATTATGATGCCGAGTTTTTTTTCGTCTGAAAGGCTCAGGGCTTAAACCAAATCCGACGGGGATCTTTCTTATCCACCGGCCAGGTCACCCAATCCACACGGCAATCACAGGCCTTAATGAGGTTCAGAAGAATAAGTTCGGCATCTTCTTTCTGCCAAAAATCCGCTTTATGCGAAGACGTCCCCCGCAAAGCCTCTTCTGAAAGCAAAGAGTAAACCATTCCGCTCATCGGCGGGATCAATAAGCCCATGGTCGAAAGCACCCCCTGCAAACGAGAAAGCACTGACTTACCGCCCACCGAATGCATCAGTACAAAGACCGAACAAGGCTTTCCCATCAACGCCGGCGTTCCTTCCAGTTCAGTCATCTCTTCCAAAAGTTTCTGCAAAGGACTTCCCCAAGAATCCCAATACGTCCCGGTAACAAAAACAAATGCATCCGCCGCAGAAATTTTCTTCTTCAGCCCCATTCCATAAGAGGTCTTCTTCAGATGGACAACATCCACCGAACAATCCACATCCAAAGTTTTAAAAATCTTTAAAAGCAAGCGAACCCAACGCCCGCAATTCCCAGAATCCCCAACCGGACTTCCATTCAGAACCAAAATCTTTTTCATAAGAAAAAGTATGCCCACCCCACCACCAAACATCAAAAACAAAAAGCAAGGCACCAAGCCAACTTAAAAAACTGCGACCGCCAGCTCCCTTCTATTTTCACCCTCATAGGAAATTTTGATTATAGGAAGCACACTGGTGCAGACCCGAAGGAAGGCCTTCGGTGGCGCCACGATGGCGCGAACCGAGGCAAAGCCTCGGCACCGACCGAGCCCGGAAGGCGAGCCGACCGCAGGGCCCTGCATCGGGGTGCTTCCTATAATTAAAATTTCCGTCTTCGCAAGGGAGAAAAAAGAAGGGCGCCCTAGGGAGGCGCCCAGATTTGGAGGGATTGGGAAAAGGACCGCATTAATTTGTCACTCTCGTCATCAAGAAACCTCCTTCAGAGTATTGACCTCTAGGGAAAAACCCATTCCCGTTTGAGGGAACAGGGATTGATATTCGTCGACAGTAAGAGGAGCCCGACGAGGAGGATCGATAATTTCGATAAAGTTATCGACATCTTTCACACCCGAGAGCTCCCAGGCTGAGGCAACGGCCATCGCTTTCAGTCGAGGACGGAAAACTTCGCCATAAAGTTTGACGACACCATTAATCACTTCGAGTTCGATATGCTCTCCGTCGATTTTGATCATTTCCGTCAGATTCGACATCAGGATTTCCGTAATTTCGTCATCCGTTCTATGAAAATCAACTGGCACTGCAATCCGATCTTCTACGGCCCATACGCCTTCTGTATCAGAGATCGCCTGCAATGCCGCATTCTTTTTAAAAGAGGTGTCGACACAGCCACTGACAATGACCACACCTCCATGGACGACGATATCTAGATCAGCCTCGCTTACTCTTTTGTCCCATTTAATTCGTTCACGTAGTTTTTGTACTAGCTCACAATCTCCATGGTTTTTTTTCAGAAGAGTACTCATAAGCTGCTCCTTCTGTCTCAGTCGTTTTATTAAGCCACGCTGTCTTCCCAAGTCTCCGGCTGATATCTTAAAGCCGGATCTCGTCGGCGGTGCTGAGATTTCAAAGAGGACTGTTTACTTAAGATAACCTTCAAAGCGTCTACTGTGTTCGCTACACATCGCTTAAAGTTTTCATCAGTTTTACGTACTTTAATGACGTTACGGATGAAAGAAGCTTTAAGGATAACCTCACAAACATAGCTCGGCTTACGAGTTTGCGAGCGATGTCGATCTGTTTCGACCCGCACTGTGAGGTGAGCACCACTGTCGTTTTTAAAGAAGTCTTCGACTGTACCTTCCACCTTTTCCAACAAATAAGCCTCAAGGTTTTCAGTCTTAGTGATGTCTCTGTAGTAGATGTCTGTTTGCATATCTACCTCCTTCTGAGTTCATTATCGCTAAGAACTATGATTTCTTTAAATATATAATTTGGATGACATAGTTAGTTTAAAGTTATAGGTTTGCTGGACTACAGATTGTAATTTTGAGGAAGTTTCAGCACTTACAGAAGCTAGACAAAAAGCCAGTTCCAAAACGGCGCCGTTTAATCGTTGTCATACGGGGGTCCAATTTCATGTTTAATTACAACCATCTTTATTACTTTTATGTCACCGCGAGGCTAGGCGGAGTCAGCAACGCCGCAAAATACCTGCATATCAGCCAACCTTCCCTCAGTTCCCAACTGAAGGTATTTGAGTCTGCCATTGACCAAAAACTTTTCGAAAAAAAAGGACGAAACTTACAGCTGACCGCCGAGGGAGAAAAGGCCTTCGCGTATTCCAAAAAAATCTTTGATATCGCCAATGAGTTTGCGGAAAGCTTACGAAGTCCAAGCGAAAAACAAAGTCAAAGAATTCGCATCGGTGTCACCGATCAAGTAGAGCGGCCCTTTATTGCTGACTTGCTAAGTCCTTTAATCAAAGAGAAACGCCGGGATATAGAAAAAACATTTTTCGTCAGCTCTGCGCCCTCGGAAATTCTGTTAAATCAATTACGCAGCCATGACATTGACTTGGTTTTAACCAACAAACCCATTTACGCCGACGACGTGAAAGAACTGGCTTCGGCCAACATGCCCGTGAATCTGATGGTCTCAACCAAAAATCTTAAGGATCTAAAAATTCGCGTCTCTCGCAGCACTTCGGCCCTGGAATTTTTGAATGCCGTGCCCTGGGGACTGATCATCCCGTCGTACAAAATGAAATTGCGACATGAAACTGATCTCTTCTTTCAAGAGATCAAAGCCCGCAAAAAGGTTGTCATTGAAAGTGATATTATATCTGTTGTGGGACGGGCTATTGTTGATGGCGCTGGGGTTGGCTTTATGCCGGTTCCTTATCTGCTTGACGAGGTCAACAATGGCACTATTACAACGCTCGGACCGAAAGCGGGCTATTGGCAACACAGCCTCTATCTGCTGGGAAGAAAAGACGACAATTACGATGACACTGTGGAAGACGTTAAGAACAGCATCAAAAAAATGGAAAAAATCTAAGGCACAAGCCGTTCGCCTGTGCCCCAAAAAGAATACTAGTAAGGTTGGCGGGCTTGGCTGTTTGCCAGGTCCATCGCCATGACCAACGCGATTTTTGTGTAAACCGCAGAATGCTTGAAGTTCGAAGCGGGGGAAACAACATCCTTCGCTGTATGAATATCCTTGTTGCTGTTTCTGAAGGTCGCTTCAAACGGCATAAGTGCCGGATAGCCTTGGCGGTTCCAAGAAGCATGATCGCTACAACCATAGCCGCACTTGTCATCAACTACGCGGGCATGCAAATAGGTCTCGTTCATTGCTTTCAAATAGTCGCGCAACCAAGCACTGGTAAAATCTGTCATGCTGCCGATCACCAACTCGCCCGAGCCGGGGAACAAAGTCATATCCAACTGCAGAACTGCGACGACGTCTTTCTTTTCCGCTTTATATTGTTTCGCGATTTCAGCAGATCCCAGAAGACCTGATTCCTCTCCGGCATACCAGAAGAATTCGACCGTGCGCTTGGGCTGCTCTTTGTCCATAAGAATTCTTAAAGCTTCAATAAGATTCGCGGAACCTGAAGCATTGTCATCAGCACCCGGAGCTTCTTTACCACCGCCCCATGACTGATTAATGGAATCCAAATGACCGCCAAGGACAACGATCTCGTTCGGTCTTTCTGATCCCACCAAACGAACACGAATCGAGTTCTGCTTCGTTGAGCTATGCGAAATCACCGAGATTTCGTACGGAACCGATGAATTTGCAAGCATCGCCTCTAAACGCTGTTTCATTTCATCGACGTGGCGATTGGGCTGAGGATCGCGGTTATTGCGATTGGGGAAAGAAGACAGCCATGTCACATAGCTGCGCAAGTTGCTTTCGCTCACTTCCGTCAACGCGGCTTCAATTTTTGCATCTTTGTTCAACGAAAGAATTTTGAACGGCGCACGTTCATACAATTCATTCTTCTCTTGAATTTCGGCCAGGCTGTTCAACATTCCGTCAAAGCCGCGCGACTGCAACATCATGTCCTGACTAAGATCTTCAAACCCACCGCACTTGCCAACCTGATGAGCTCTTTCCTGAATCCGCTGCTGCATCAAGGGCGTGACAATCGCGTATCCAACTTCGATACGTTCGTCTTTTGCCAGGATCGGAATGTTCAGAGCTCTAAGATCTTTAAGGTCCGCAAGAATGGGTTTGGTTTCGAAACTTTCAAGAGGCGCAACATGGGCCGAAGCCGTCGATGCGACGAATAAAAGTGCCATCGTGGCAGTTTTCATAATTCAATCCTTTGAAAAATAAATTACCGTCACGTAATCGTATCTAATTTGTCCTCACCTTGGCAAAGACAATTCGCTTATTTTTTCAACATGCACTAAGATGGGCGCCGTATGAATAAAGACATTTTGCTTGTGACCTTGAATTCCAGTTATCCCCATAGCTCGTTTGGTTTGCGCTATCTTATGGCCAATCTTGAGGACCTTAAAGATCGCGCCCAGATCATGGAGTTTACGATTCAAAAAGATCCTCGCGACATCGCCGAAGTTTTGCTGCGTCAAAAAGCGAAGATCATCGGCGTTGGAGTTTACATCTGGAATGCACAAGAGTCTTTGGAGTTGGTGTCTTTAATCAAACGAATCAGCCCGGACACCCTAGTGGTTCTGGGTGGCCCCGAAGTGAGCCACGAATCAGAGTCCAATAAAATCTGCCAAATCGCAGACTTCACCATCAAGGGTGAAGCCGATTTCTTGTTCTATGAATTCTGCAAGAACGCTCTGGATAACGGCATCTTACCATCGACAAAGTTTATCTCTGGCGCTTTGCCCGATATTAAAAAAATCAAATCACCCTACGGGTTGTACAGCGACGAAGATATTCAAAACCGCGTGATCTATGTCGAAGTGTCACGTGGGTGCCCCTACCGTTGCGAATACTGCCTTTCCTCTTTGGACAAAGCTGTTCGCAGTTTTGAACTCACAGATTTTCTTGCCGACATCCAAAAACTTTTGGATCGGGGCGCCCGCCAATTTAAGTTCATTGATCGCACCTTTAATCTGAGCCCCACGACCTGCACGACGATTCTGCAGTTCTTCTTGGATCGCATTGAACTCGGCCTTTTTCTTCACTTCGAAATGGTTCCGGATCGACTGCCGGTGGAAATTCGCGATCTCATCAAAAAATTCCCCGCCGGAGCATTGCAGTTTGAAATTGGCATTCAAACTTGGAATCCCGAGGTGGCCCGTCTCGTCAGCCGACGCAACGACTACGAAAAGGTCAAAGACAACTTCCGCTTTTTAGCGGAAGAAACAGGCGTTCATACGCACGCCGATCTGATTGCCGGTCTTCCTGGCGAGGATCTGGAAAGCTTCGCAAAGGGCTTTGATACTCTGGCGACACTTCATCCTCACGAAATTCAGGTGGGTATCTTAAAACGACTCAAAGGGGCTCCCATCGCTCGTCACGATAAGGAATGGGAGATGGTTTATTCCGAACATCCCCCATTTCAAATTTTGCGCACAAAAAACATGTCTTTTGAAACTTTGCAGGTGATGAATCGCTTTGCAAAGTACTGGGATCTTTATGCCAACAGCGGAAACTTTAAAAACCTGGTAAACGTTTTGCGTGAAAAATCGCAGACCCGGGAAGACAAATCTTTTTTCTGGGAATTTTTTGCATTTAATAAGTTTCTGACTCAGCGATATGCACAGTCTTTCGGAATCTCTCAGATCAGTCTGTTTGAGTCGGCTTATGTGTATTTAAAAGAAGAACTCGGCTGGCCTGCGGAAGAAGCTAAGACACTGATTATGGAAGACTATTCTTTAACTGGAAAAACCGATGTGCCGAAGTTTTTAAAGGAATTTGGGGCTAAGAAGTCGGGGTTTAAAGAGGCAAGTTCTGCAATTCCGAAGAGACAACAAAGACATTTGACCGGGAAGCCCGAGACTGTTTCATAAAGAAGCTCGAGGCTAAAAGAAGTCCAAAACTTGAGACCAACAGGGCGCTGCGGATGTACATAAATCTCAGCCACTGCGATCTCACCTCGGCCCAGTTAGTAGGCGGTGCTAGCATTTGCCAGTCGTGCACCGCTCGACTCAACGGCAGATTTCCGGTCCAAGTCATCAGCAACTCGTCCAGAACGCAGATCAATGCAAATAACACGAGTAGAAATTCCAAAGACTTCCACTCTTCGCGAAGCAAAAACAAGTTAGCGACGATGGTCACCGTCAAAATGAAATAGAGAAGCGGATTCCAGGCTGAAAAAGCTGGGTCCAGGTTCTGATGAAGCTCAATGTAAGCCGCTGCAGAAAGATTTTCCATAGCGGGCCCCATACCCAAAACAAAAGCAAAAGAGCTTCCTGCCATGAGTCCCACCAGCAGAAGACAAAAATATCTAAAAAATACCGACACGTTCATGGAACACCTATAAACTCCGTGTCATAGAGTCACAAGTTTCTTTTTTGAAATTAAGAAGTCTTTAATGTTCACGCATTTTTTTGGCGTACCCCGTGTAAGCGATAAGCGGGAGCTTTGTAAATTTGAAACGGAAATCTTTCGGGACAACACCCGTGCGAATAAGCTCAAGCATCGCTTTCTGCGCAAAGACGGGACGTATTCCGCGAATTTGCGTGACCTCCAAGCCGCTGTCATCTGCCCACTCCCTTATTTGCTCTGGATCAATGAATAAAGAATATACGTGATAGTCTTTCGGTGTGTTTTTTACGAACCACTCCATGCCTTTTATAACCACAAGCCACGCCAGAGGGTTCTTTGCGAATGTATTAAAAAAGAATAATCCACCCGGGCGCAGAACTCGTGTTGCCTCAGCGATCACTCTTCGCGGGTCCGAGACATGTTCTAAAAGATCCATCGCACAAACGACGTCAAAACTTTCCTTTTCAAAGGGCACTGAATAAACGTCCCCTTGCTGATAATGAACTGTATGTGTGACATCGCGATTTTGTGCCACCTTCAGGCTGGACGTCGAAAGATCGATTCCTTGTACGCTATGTCCCGCCAGCGCCAGATCATTCGCAAGAAATCCGGCTCCGCACCCCATATCTAAGATCTCGGCGTGATAGCCGATGTTTCGACGGATCTCTTCAAGAATCCATGGCATCTCCACCTTGTGTTGATTGCGTAACAACGCAATGGGGTCGTCCTGCGCCTCGTACCAGCGCTCTGCCAAGTGATCATAAGCCTCGTTGTTCACGATCTCCTTATCGAGTTTTGCGAGATCCATATCCATGTCTGCTCCTCTCGTTACTCTCAAACTATCAAAGGACGGCAGTTTCCAGCGAGTCTAACGAAGTCCAGTGGTAAGAATCAGACGGTTGCCCTCACACCCGTTTCATATATAGACTCAGGCTTATGAGTGAATACTTCGAGATCGCGGTTCGATGGGCTTTTGCCATGCAGATGGTCTTTTGGGGACTGAACGGCTTTTTTCACTGGATAAATATCCCCCCGGCAAGCCCGGTCATAGACCGCTTTGTAACGGCTTGTATGGAAACAAAATTCATTATGCCATCAGTAAAACTCATTGAGATTGTTTTCGGACTTTTCCTTATCATGAACTTCGCCGTGCCTCTTAGCTTGGCCGCTTTCGCTCCCCTTCTTTTTGTAATTACCGGCCTGCATCTATTTCATAATCCCAAGCCTTGGACGGTCTTGATTTTGAATACACTTCCTTATTGTCTTCTACTGACCCTGCACAGCGGCCCTTTATTACGGCTTGTTCACTAAACTTTTCGTAACTTGAGATCAGGTCGGCGGGATGATTAAACCCTGACACTCATGATAAAACGCACTCTTTTCTTTCTTTCGTCAGCAAGTCTTATCGGCATGGTTGCAGGACTGGCGTGGATTTTTTACCTTTCCCCGCGTCCGTATGACATCAGCTTCATTCAACCGGACATGAAAATTTTCAACAAAGCTCCTGCAACGATGAATCATCGAGGAACTTCGGAAGGCTTGTATTGGTTGAGCTTTAAAACTCCGGCTCGAACCTTCGCGTTGAATAAATTAATCCTGCGCACCCGAAACTGTATTCACTCTCTTTCTACTGACAACAAAGAATGGAGTGAAATTTCCAAGAGCTGCGACAATAAAAAGGGCCTGTCACTTGAAAACACGGGCCAAGAGCTTGCGAAAGACACCCAGTGGCACTTTGCCGGAAGCACACGCGGGGACCTTCATGGTGTGATACTTGATAAAGACTGGTCAGAGCCAAAACTGGCGGCGGGGTTGCTTTTCTTTTTATTAAGCCTGGCTTTATTCATATTCGCTGTCATCCCCGCTGATGATAGCGTTGAACGCGGATTCGTGACCTTCATCCTTATCGGCGCCTTTTTGTTGAGATTCTGGTTCGTCTTTATCATCTCGCCTCCAGAGCTCAGCCTTTTTTCAGACATGGGGGCGTATTTTCAAAGAGCCTGGGAAATTTCCCGGCACTCTTTCAATGTGAATCAATTATTTCAGCCCGTTGGCTTCACTCTCTGGTCTCAACAAATTCGTGATCTGGGCGGCTTTGAATTATTTAATTGGACTCAAGTCTTTCTTTCCTGGGGCATCGTCCTTTTCATTTATCTTATGGCTCGAGAGCGTTTTGGAAGACTCGCGGGGGCCGTCGCTGTGCTTTTCGCGGCGATCCACATTCCTCAAGCGGCAATGGCGTCGATGCATTTGGCAGAAAATATCTATGGCTTTTTTCTTACTATGTCGTTGTGGGTTATCTTAAGAACCTTAAAGACCGAAAAACTTAGCGGCTACTTCCTGACTGGAATTTTGTTGATGCTTTCGTTCTACTTTAAAGGAAATCACGCATTCTTTATCCCGATATTTTCACTTTGGCTGCTCTACCAGCATCGTCAGAACTTCTTTAAGGGCTCTTTGAAGGTGCTGGTTCTGGGTTTGGGGTGTATGCTAGTGGCAGCTCCCCATTTAGCCTGGACCCAGATGAACTATGGCAAAGCCTTTCTTGGTCCCACGGCGGGGGCGCTGAACTTCGTTGAAGGAAAGTGTCCCTCAAAAGACAATCAGGATTCGCAAGGCAATCGCTGGATGTCCCCACTTTTTCATGTCACCGGCGAAAAAACTTTTAAACAATGGCCCCGTCCATTTACAGATCAAAACTATTTTTGGAAAGAAGGCTTTAAATGTGTCGCTGCCGAGCCCATGGTTTTAGGCACAAGCCTTCGTTATATCTATTATCTATTTGGCGGAAACATGCTGTGGCCTATCGGAGAAACTCCGATGCGATCCCTGTTTCTAGAGTGGGAAAAATTCTTTCTGTTTGCTTTGCTGCCGTTTACCCTAGTTGGGGCGTTGGTGTATGCGCGCAGAAAAGACGACTTTTCTGAGGTGGCAGCTCTGCTGATGCTGTCACTTTTTCTGACTGTGTGGTTTTTTAAATCTGAAAATCGTCTGCGTGTGCCTTTCGACGCCGTTCTTATTATTTGGTCGGCCGTCGGCTACGCTTGGGCCCTGGAAAAATTAAAAGTGTTAGCCCGCCTTATGAGGGGCGAGGCATCTGGCGATTTGTGGGACGCGATTTTCCGCTTTTAAGATAGCGGCCGAATTGTTTCATCACCCAAAGATGAAAATAGGCCTGGGTCCATCGGTAAATATACCAAGGCATGCGCGGAACAAAATCATGGATAGCGGCAATGACAGCTTGTCCTCCTAAGATTTCTCTAAATTCCAAACGGCCGCGCTCAGTCTTTGCAGCTAAAAGTCCGCCGCGAACATAGAAGAGCTGTCGATGCGACCAGCTTCGGTCCGGAGCATATTCCAAAATTAAAAGTTTAGTGTCAGGAAAACGCCAGCGAAAGTACACCCACTTACCCTCGACATCCACTTTTAAAAAAGCGGGCAAGGTCGGCAAAAAATCCAGATAAGCGCGCGCCACGCTCTCGGCACTTTTCCCAGGCGGTAAAGGTAGACGCTGCACCGAACGCACGACATGTTTACCAACCTCGGTGCCCTTAAACGCCAAGGGCTTTTTGTGAGGATCGTAGGTCACCAGAGCTTCATTTATAGCCAAGTCCACATCCGCAAATGGATGGCCGGGGATTTTCAAGGCCTTCAAGGGATCTATCAGCAAGTTGTGTCTTAGTCCGCGCACCAAAGGCGAAACTAAAGACCACGGTGCCTGTGTAACTAGACAAACCCATAGAGTGGAAAGCTGAGGAGTCACAAAGGGAAAACGCAACAGTCTTCGTTGAAGTCCCATCTTGTCGGCAATTTTTTGCATCATCTCTCGATAGCTGATGGCAACGGGGCCGCCGATATCGAAGACTTTGTTATAGACCACTTCATTTTCAACACAGTATTCAATACTGTGAACGACATCGTTCAGCGAGATCGGCTGACTGACGGTATCAGTCCACGAAGGACAAATCATCAAAGGCAGCCTGGTCACCAGTCGCGCCATCATCTGAAAGGACGAACCTTCAGGGCCTAGGATAATTGCAGCCCGCAGGACCGTGGCGGGAATAGAGCTGGTTTTAAAAACCTCCTCAACTTCCCATCGGCTGCGCAGATGACGAGACAGTTCCGACGCATTGTCGGGTCGCATACCCCCAAGATAGATGATCTGTTTAACGCGATTCTTTTCTGCCGCCCGCACAAAGTTGTCCGCGACGATAAGGTCAAAGTCATCGAAAGTTCCTTGCGTAAGATGTGCGGAAGGTCGCATAGAGTGAACCAAATATACAGCGACATCGACATTTTTCAGCGCATTTTCCGCATCCAACAGACTGAAGAGATCGCAGGACCGCCATTCAACGCCCCCATTGTTCTGAGACTTTTTTACAGAGCGACTAAGGGCTACGACCTCGTGCTTCTTTTGTAGCTCACGGATAAGAGCCTTTCCCACAAAACCGCTGGCACCTGCGACGGCAATTTTCATTTTAAAAATCTCCTTCTGACCAAAAACCAGCACCTTGACAAATTTTTTTTTGAACTCAGGGGGTTCGTTTTTCAATTTTAGAGAGTTTCACCGCCTTGACAAGGGTTTCCCCAAGCACATGTTTGTAATGTAAGAACTCACAAAGACTTTTTGAAGGAGGCTTCTATGAGAATTCTAACACCGTATATGACAAATCGCAGACCGTTTGCCACTGATCTTTTTGACGAAGTAGAGCGTATGTTTGAAGGCTTTGCTGCGCCCGCAAACACAACTCCTGAGCGTCGTTTTACACCTGCGTTTGAAGTCAATGAAACTGAAGAACATTTTTTGTTAGCTGTCGATCTTCCCGGTATTAAAAAGGAAGATTTGAAAATCGAGCAGAATGAAAACGTTTTGAGTATTTCAGGAGAAAGAAAACGCAGTACTGGCAGTGAATCCTTTATGAAACGATTCACTTTGCCGAACACCGTAGACGTCGAAAAAATCGAGGCGCATTACGCTGACGGTGTTCTTAATATGTACTTGCCAAAAGCAGCGGTTGCGAAACCTCGCAACATCGAAATTCAGTCTAAATCCGGTGGCTTTTTTGAAAAGCTGATCGGCTCCAAAAAAGTGGGTGAGGACACTTCCTCCACGGACTCAACCCACTAAATCCCTCTTCCCTAGGGCTCGGCCTCCCCGCCGGGCCCCCCTCTCTATTTTGACAATCTGACATTCGTTCTTCTAAACTAATGGCATGACCTATCAAGACATCATTGATTTTTGGTTCGAAGAAATTGACCCCAGTCTTTGGTTTATGAAAGACGATCTGTTTGATCAACAGATCCGCCGTCGTTTTCTTGATGTCTTTGAAGACGTGATCGCCGGGAAAATGTTCTCTTGGAGAAAGTCGCCGGAAGGCCGTCTTGCGGAAGTCATCGTTCTTGATCAGTTCTCCAGAAATCTTTTTCGTGATTCAGCACAAGCTTTTGCCCAAGATGATTTAGCCCTGCATTTAGCCAAAGAGGCCGTCCGTGTCGGCGACGATCAACGAGTGCCCGTGGTGCAAAGACACTTTTTTTACATGCCCTATATGCACAGTGAAGACTTAAAGGTCCACGACGAGGCCGTAAGACTGTTTTCTCAAGAAGGTCTGGAAAACGGGCTGAAGTTTGAACTGCTTCATAAAAAGATCATTGAGACCTATGGCCGTTATCCCCATCGCAATAAAGCTTTGGGGCGCATTTCGACGCCGGCAGAAACTGAATTTCTAAAGCAGCCGGGCTCCGCGTTTTAAAAACGCCGTTGCTCTCTCTGAAGAGTCCCGTCATACTATTTAAAAATGAGGCCTGCTTTGGATAAAAAGAAACTCGTGGAAGCGATTCGCACCCAGCTTGAAAGTGATTTATTAGTGGCAAAACAAGCCGCCTTGGCGACTTATGAAGCTGCGACCCACGAAGAAAGCAAACCAGAAAATGAATACGACACCCGCGGCTTAGAGGCCTCTTATCTGGCGGGAGCTCAGGCCAAAAGAATTTCCCAGATCGAAGAGCTTTTGGTTATTCTGAAACACTTGGATGTCAAAGATTTCGGTCCTCATGATAAAATCAACTCCACAGCCCTGGTGGAGGTAGAGTCCAACGGCAAACACAGTTTCTTTTTTATAATCGCTAAGGGCGGAGGCGTCAGCGTAAAGTTTGAGGGTCGAAATATTCAGATCGTGACCCCCAGCAGCCCCCTGGGCGAAGCTCTTCAAGATCTTCGCCAGGGCGATATCGCCACTGTTGAAAATGGCGATCAGGTTCGCGAATACGAAATCATGAACGTTTGGTAGCCGCTGAAATTCTTTTGAGTTCGGCCATCACTTTTTTGGCCTTTTGTTGACGTAAAGATTTCCAATCACGCCCCACGGATCCTGTGGATAAATCTGTTAAAAACGCCCACTCGGGATGCTCTCTGGAAGGATTCATATTTTCTTTGAGCCATAACTTTCCGAAGGCACTGAACGTGATCTTTTTTCCTTGGACCCACAGTTCCCGCGAGAGTTCTTGTGCCAAAGCTCCGAATTGAAATTGACCCTTTGTAACCTGCTTCAGAACTTTCAAGGAGTTTGCGTCACGATTCTTATAAAGACCGAATAAGAAATGAGTCTCGGGCCGAATTTCTTTGGGAAGGTTTTGCGCAATCATTTTGTTGGGAATCACGGAAGGAGGCGGAACTTTTCCAGTCTTCAAGTACTGTCGCACGCGGTCCAGCACGACACCCTTTCGGTCTAACTCTTTGGTCTTTTGCAGAACATTTTTTTTATACTCTGCATGGATGTGCAGGGGCAAACCATGGTGACGACAGAACGTCTTAATCTCCTGCATATTTAAGTAGTTGAGATCATTCATTAGCTCTTTTTGTTGCGCTTGTGTCAGATGTGAGATCAGTGAAGCCACGGCCGTCCTTGCTGTTTTAAAAATCTTAGCATAGGATGCAAAATCATGGGAAATGCAATTCAAGACGTCGTTATCATTACTACCGGTGGAACCATCGAAAAAACTTACAATGAGTTCGATGGCTCTCTTGAAAATCGCGGAACAAGTATTCGCAACCGCATTCTTTCAAAAATGCGTCTTCCCTACACGAACATCATGGTCTATCCGCTTCTTAGCAAAGATTCTTTGTATATGACCGATGCAGATCGTTCATTGATTGCGGCGACGATCAAAGATCAAATGCAAAGAGGTTGTCCGATCGTTGTCCTGCACGGTACCGACACAATGAGTGTCACTGCCGAACACTGCCTGCAAGTTTTGGGCGTCCCGACTGTGCCCGTGGTATTTACCGGCGCAATGATTCCAATGGGTTTTGAAGATAGTGACGCTGCTCAAAATGTCACCGAGGCGCTGCTGTCTGCCAAACTTTTAAAGCCAGGTTTTTATATTTCGTTTCATAATCAAGTTTTCACCGTCCCTCATGTTCGTAAGAATAGGGAGCACGGCACTTTTGAAAGCTTCTAGTCTCAAAATCTCATAATGAGTCTCAGCAAAACCAAAATAACTCCGAAAAGAGGTTTTTAGACCTAGGAGTGCATTTTGAATCTTTCGTCACTGACTATTGCTTCCCTTTTTCTTTTTACTTCATGCACCCATATCCCGACCAAGGTCGAGACAGAAAATGCTTACCAAAAAGTGATTCCATTTCGCCTTAATGAGGCACGCATTCCCGCCGCAGAAGAAATGAATTGGTGGGCGGCAAATGCCAATCAAATACAAAACGCAACTTGTCGTGTGAAGCTGCCCACGACCACCAAAGAAATCTTGAACTATTATGCGAAGAAACCGCTGGGTCCTGGGTATGAAAGTGGTCAGGCTTACGTAGGAGGAATTCTTCTTGAAAATGAACGGCCGGAACTGGTTCTAGCTTTAGCAAAGCTTCTTTCCCCCGCCGGCGGAGAGGAATCGATTGAGGGCACGCCACAAAGTTTTCAAAAGGCCTTTAATGTAAATCCAAGCTGCAAGAAAGCTCTTTGCGCCGCCGAGAAGATTTTCGGCCCGTCGGTGGGATCACAAATGGTCTTTCTGATGGAGCGATTTGACATTAATACTTCCCGCTATTCTTTTTTCAATGCGGATACTTTCAGTGCGTCAGAAATCGCGGATATTATACGCTCTTTTGAACTGGTTCATCCCGAACAACTGCCGTTTCAGTCGAACAAACAGCTGATCAAATTTAAGCGCGGATACACTCGCGCGGCTTACGGCGGTGACGGCGACTCCGTTTTAGCCAATGCCTCGATTGAGCTCTTTGACAGTTGGTCACAAGAATCCTCTTTAATGCGCCAATACACACTCTATCACGAGATTGCGCACAATTATTCAAACAATCACTTTTCGGACTACGATCGCTCTAACACTTGGCTCGCTTTAAGCAATTGGAAAGAATCCTCCCAAGGTGAATTCGAGGCGCAAAAAAGAAAAGCCCAGCAAGGACACCCTTTCGTTTCTCGCTATGGCGAAACCAATCCCTATGAAGACTTTGCGGAAAGTGTTACGGCTTATCGCTTCAATCCGGCCTTGTTGAAGAAGACATCCCCTGAAAAATATAATCTCATCAAACTTTTGGTTTTCGACGGGTTGGAATTTACTTCCTCTGCTTTGTGCTCTCAGCCAACGCTGCAGACGAAGTATCAGAAACAAGTGGATGCCGGCGTCAACTTCACTGCCGCACAGAAAGATGTTATTAAAAATTCTTGCCGACAAAGCTATTATCAAACGATCGTGGGTCACTCGCCAGTCAGCTTTTTCGAAGAATGTGTCGATTACGAAGCTACACAAGTCTGGCAAAAAGAGAACATCAATAAGTTCCCTGATCTGATGCCCCAATCCCTGTACGATGCCAAATTTCGCATCAGCAAACTGAAATTCAAGGGACTTAAAAAAGAACTTACGCAAGAGCTGGCACCAGAAGCTACTGACTGGATTCTGGAAGCAGTTAAGATCTATACGTATCGTATGAACTCAAACATGACCAACCAGGAATACTGTGACGTGTGGGCGGAATTAAAAAATCGCGTCTATCCCAACATCAGTGTTGAAAGTAAATGGCGCCGCCAAAGCTATCTAGTGATTCGGGAATATTCCCCCAGTGAAGGCGCCGCCCGCGGGGTTTGCCTGGATTTAGTGAAAGGCTTTGTGCCAAGATCTAAATCCACCGCAGGCGTCATCAAAAGCTGGGTGAAGGAAAAGGCCCTTTTACAGAGCGAGAATCAATTACAAGACCGAGGCATCACCCGCGAAGCTCTTTTGAAATACATTTTGGATCGCACTGACATTTAAAACCAAGCTTCGAACTGGTAGCCAAAGCTGGTGCCTGCAGTTTTATCTTTGAAGGCACTGGCCGAAGCACCAATGAGGCTTTTATTTGAATTTGACCACATCGAGTGACTGACGAAGGCGCGCATCACTGGGCGCCCCCAAATAGTTTTGCTTAAGGAAAGTTGCGGCGCCAAAGAGATGCGACTTAGCTCGCGCACACCGACGGAATTTCCGCCGCCATCCACTTCTGATTCATCTTTAAAACGGGAGTAACCTGTTTCAAAGACCCACTGAAATCTGTCGGAAACAAAATAAATGGGACGAATTCCGATTTCTTGCCACTCGCGATGACTGTTTTCATCTTTCCCGGTATCCGCAATTTCAGCAGCGACTGCCAACATCACAGCCCAGCGATCCGTGACGTCATGATTCCAATCCTCAACGAAACGCAATGTCCAGGCTTTGTTTTGACTGTCATCCGTCGAAGGAACCGCACTGCTGGCGTAGATATTCAAGTCCTTCATTGCACCTTTGCCGTATAAAATCGTCGTATTATTGTTGCCGTCAAAAACAGAACCATTCAGACGAGCGGATAACGAAAAGCCATTTGTGTCGATGTAAGAGGAAGTGCCATCGGAACTCGCTTGTGCCCAGGCATACACGCCCCATAAATTTAGATTTTGTTCTGCAAAGACAGGAATGGTTTTCCACCGCAAGTCCACAGCTTGCAACACAGGACGACCTGCCGTCGTCGCTGAAAGATCGTCGTTAGCTTGAACCAAATGGGCCACCGCCACCTTACCGCCCAGATCTACCGGAATGTTATCGATTCCAGCGCCCACACCACTCATATCGGCGTAATAATACCAGTCAAAAATATACAGATCGACATCCCGGTAGAAACGCTTTCCGATCCAAAACTCCCCTGGTAATTCTGTGAATCCACCGGCGGTCACGAAGGCTTCGACTTGACTCATATCCCTGTTTGCCGCAGCTTCCCACTGGCGAGTTCCCTTAGAATTAAACATCAAACGAACTTGCGTTCGAAAATAGACCGAATCTTGTTCTTCAGGTTTTTTATGATGAAAGATCATCGCCAGTTCGGAATAAAAACCGCACTCGTTACCTAAACGTAGGAAATTACCAGGAATTCCGGAGTTGAAAAAACAGTTCTGCTGGCCGCCTTCAAAGTTAATACCTGTTCCGCCGCGCAAATAGCCGATAAAATCAGCATTCAACGCGAAGCTCACTGAAGAGGTCAGCATACAAATTAAGAAACACTTAATACTTTTCATCCTCGCCCCTTGAAAAAGCTGAGGCTTACCCATAAAGTCTGCGCCTGACTACACATTACGCAGAGAGACTGAAGCTTTTGATGAAGGGGGGAAGCTTGCATAAAAAGTTCTGGATTTTTCTATGCTTTGCTTTCTTTTATTGTTGGCCCACCTTCGCCGGTGATGCGCGAGCTCAGTGGAGTGATCCCACACAGCTGAAGCTTAAACTTCCTCCAGGATTTTACGTCAGCGCGAACACCCAGTTCTTTTTTGTCGAAGGCTTCTTTCCTTTGGCGATGAATACTTCGATCCCTCTTCCGGTAATTTCTGTGCAGGGGACTTATGCGTGGCTCAGCACCAGTCACCTCACACGTGACGACATAGATGAGCTTATTCGCAAACCTTTAAAAGTTATTGCGACGACCAACAACCGCACCATCCTGGATTCAACGGCGGTTCAATATGCGGGACTTTTAGACGCAAATTACTTCTATAAAGAAAGCGACCTTGGGGCCATCTGCAAATTCGATTGCGACGTCAAATTGTGGTCGCCCACGGCTCAAAATGTGCGCTTACATCTTTTCAAAAACAGTTCGGACTCCGTACCGTCCGTCATTTTCGACGGTTCGCGCAGCGATCTTGGTGTCTGGAACTTTTCGCTTTCACGCAGCTATAAGAACTATTTTTATCTTTTTGAAGTCACCGGCTTTCAACCCTTGTCGAATAAGATTGAAACCTTTCTTGTCACGGACCCCTACAGTCTCAGTCTTTCTATCAATGCTGAAAAATCTCAACTTGTCGATCTTGACTCGACCGAGGCGTCACCGCAGGGTTGGGAGATATTGCAGAAACCGTTTTTAAACTCACTGAATGACTCGATCATCTATGAGCTGCACTTGCGTGACTTCAGCGCCCATGAACCGAATATCGCACCGGAATATCGTGGAACTTATCTGGCCTTTTCGTTCGAACGCTCGTTCGGAGTTCAACACCTCAAAGAACTGGCGCAAGCTGGATTGACCCATGTTCATCTTTTACCATTCAATGATTTTGGCAGCGTGAGCGAAAGAAAATCCGAATGGACTAACTACGAAGATGCAAGTTCCAACCTGCAAGAACCCCAAAGTCTGATTGGCGGAATGAGAGCTTCCGATCCTTTCAACTGGGGCTACGATCCCGTTCACTATTTTACTCCTGATGGCAGTTATGCTGTTGATCCTGATGGGGTCACGCGCATTAAAGAAGTTCGTCATATGGTGGCCGCTCTTAATGGACTGGGTCTGCGCGTGATTCAAGACGTTGTCTTCAATCATACTTATCAAGGTGGCGCCGAGCCTTATTCCGTCTTTGATAAAATTGTTCCTCTTTACTATTACCGTGTTGATGACGAGGGGCGCACCTTCAAGAGTTCCTGCTGCAACGACACCGCCAGCGAACACCGGATGATGGAAAAGCTCATGATCGACAGCGTTCTTCATTGGGCGCGGGCGTATAAGTTGGACGGGTTTCGCTTTGACCTGATGTCTTTTCATTCCCGTAGCACCATGACAAAAATTCGCGAAGCCGTTCGCAATTTAACACTCCAATACGATGGCGTTGATGGACACAAGATTTTGCTTTACGGCGAGGGCTGGAGCTTCGGATCTTTCCATGATGGAAACCCCCAAGAAGCGATGACTATCGAAAACTCTTACGGCATGCAGTACGGATTTTTCAATGATCGCTTGCGAGATGCTGTTCGTGGCGGAACGACCTCGGCGGCTGAAAAATCCGACCAGGGATTTGCCACTGGTTTGTATTTTGATTTCAATCAAGAACCGGCGAACCGCAACACGCCAATTCATCTGGAAGACCAAAAAGGCAAACTTCTTCACTTGGGTGATGTTATCAAAGTAGGACTGGCCGGAAATATCGCCGACTTTGAATTCAAAGAGCATTTGGGTCATGTTATTCGCTCTCATGATCTGAAGTTCCGTGGGGCCCCCGTTGCCTTTGCCAAAGAGGCCTTGGAAACGGTCAACTATGTTTCTGCCCACGATGGTTACGGTCTTTGGGATGCGGTGCAAGCGAAAGCCCCCTTTTACAACCGCAATCGCAGTCCAAATACCGCCAGCAGTGAAGAGCGTCGTCGCATGCATCAGTTGGCCATGGCCATTCCTTTACTAGGACAAGGGCTTCCATTTATCGAGTCGGGTACGGAACTACTGCGTTCAAAAAATGGGGATCAGGACAGTTATGATTCGGGAGACTTCTTCAATCGCATTGATTGGCAAGGTCAGACCAATTATTGGGGCGCGGGCCTGCCTCCCGCCTGGAAGAATTTAAATGATTGGAGCTTCTGGCAGCCCAGACTGTCGGCGCCGGAAATGAAAGTTTCCCCAGAACAAATTCAAAGAACGAAAGAGTATTTCAAAGGGCTTTTGCGCGTTCGTCAAAGCAGCCCCTTATTCAAGCTCAATACGCAGGAAGCGATTTCGCAACATTTAAGTTTCATCGATAATCAGACAGCGGCAGAGCCCGGTTTGATCGCTATGTTATTGCAGAATGAGCATGAAGCGCTGTTGATTCTTTTCAATGCCTCTCATGAAGCGCGCACGTTCTCGAATGAATCTTTACGTCACAACTGGAAACTTCACCCTCTTTTTGACGAAGCCGTAGACCCACTGCTGTCACAGGTGGTGTTGCAGCCTGCGCAAAAGATCGTGCAAATTCCAGGTCGCACCACTGTGATTCTTCAAATCTCGAACGCTTATTGGAATCATGAATGAAGTTTGTTAAGGTTCTTTTCTTTTCCCTTTTATTTCTAAGTCCCTTGGCCAAGGCGGCGAAGCCTTTGCGGATTCAGCTGTGGCATCAGATGATTTATGGCCATCGCGTGGTTTTATCCGAAGCCTTAAGACAGTTTGAGAAGGAAAACCCTGGCGTCACCGTGCAGGAAACTTATCGCGAAACGGAAGAGCTTCGCTCTAGCTATCAAGCGGCCGCAATGGGCGGTTCGGGCCCTGAACTGGTTTTCGGCCCCAGCGATCAAATCGGTCCTTTTGCAACCATGAACATCATTCGTCCTTTGGATGAAGTTCTGGAAGAAAAGTATTTCGAACAATTCGATCCTTTGGCAATTCCGCTTTATCACGATAAGCACTACATGATTGGCGGCGCCGTCGGTAATCATCTGATGCTCATCTACAATAAAAAATTGCTAGCCAAGCCGCCGCAAAACTCGGACGAAATGATTGCTTTGGGAAAAGAACACACCCGGGATCTGAATGGTGACGGCAAAATCGATCGCTATGGTTTGGTCTTCAATTATACCGAGCCCTTCTTTTTTGCTCCATTCATTCCCGCTTTTGGCGAAGCTTTTATGACTGACGATGCTAAGCCGAACCTCGACACCCCCGCTTTACGCAAAACTTTTGAATTCATCTTGCGGCTTCGTGATAAAGAAAAAATCATTCCTAAAGAATGTGACTACGAAACGGCGAACGCACTTTTCAAACAGGGCAAAGCCGCTATGCTGATTAATGGCGATTGGTCCTGGGGGGACTATAAAGATGCCGGCATGGACTTCGGTATCGCCCGCATTCCTCTGATTTCTGAAACTGGCAAATGGCCAAGCCCCTTAGTCGGAACGGCGGGATATTCTTTAAACGTCAACATGACGTCTTCGGCACATCTCGAGGCGGCTTTAAAACTTCTGCGTTACCTGACTTCTGAACGCGTCCAGCTTATGTTTATGGAGCGCGTGGGCGTTTTGCCCTCCAATCTAAGCCTTCGCGATAATCCCATCGTGAAAAACAATCCTCTACTTAAGGTTTCTGCCGAAATCATGGAAGTAGGTACGCCTATGCCCGTGGTTCCCGAAGTTCGCGGCGTATGGGACAGTCTGCGTATCCAATATCAAAAGCTTTTAGCCAACTCATTAACCCCGGCCCAAGCGGCGGAAGGGGTACAAAAACTGGCTGAATCGCAGATCAGCGATATGAACGAGGTCTTACAGCCTGATGCCTCGGCCTTTGTTATTAAAGGACTGGTGCTTGTCCTTGTCATTTTACTCGCGTGGGTTTCCAAAGGTTCTCTTCTTAGCTTCGTCCAAGGTTTTAAGGGGCCGCAAAAATTTGTGTATTATATGATGCTGCCCGCGTTTGTCGGCATCTTTGCCGTGATCATCTATCCGTTTTTCTATAATATCGCGATCTCTTTTTCCAACTTCAGTCTGCGCACATTTCAAGATTGGTCGATTGTGGGTTTGCATCACTATGCCAACGCTCTGACGGACCCCAAATTCTATGCCCTTTTTGGAAAAACCATTGCTTGGACGGTGGTCAACGTTTTCTTCCACGTGACCCTCGGCGTGTTTTTGGCTGTCGTCATCAATCAAGTCATGCCCGCCAAAGGTTTCTGGAGAACTCTTTTTATTATTCCTTGGGCGGTGCCTCAGTACATCACCGCACTAACCTGGCGAGGCATGTTCAATCAGGAATACGGTCCGATAAATCAGTTCCTGCAACAGTTCTTGCATCTTTCGCCAGTTCAGTGGTTAAGCCAACCCTTCACGGCTTTCACAGCTTGTATCATCACCAATGTTTGGTTGGGATTTCCATTCATGATGATCGTGGCGTTAGGTGGCTTGCAGTCCATTCCGCATTCTCTGTATGAAGCGGCTTACTTAGACAAAGCCAATGCATGGCAAAGATTTCGGCATATCACTTTGCCGTTGTTAATGCCCGTGATGATTCCGGCCGCCTTGCTAGGCTCTATATGGACATTCAACAACCTCAATATCGTCTGGCTTGTGAGCAATGCGGGCGAACCCGGTGATCAGACACACATTTTGGTCAGTTACGTCTATAAAGCCGCCTTCAACCTTTATCGCTATGGTTATGCCGCGGCAGTTTCTGTGCTGATTTTCCTTATTTTAGTTCTTTGGAGTTTGGGATCTCTTCGCAGCCAATACAGAAAGGAGACCCGATGATCAAAAAAACACTGGCTTGGTTCAGCATTTTGATTTTTGCGATGTTTTCGATCTATCCGATACTTTATGTCTTGTCCGTGTCCTTGCGCGGAGACAATGCTTTTCAATCACAATCTCTGGAGATCATCACTTCCACATCCACGCTTAAAAATTTCGTGGACTTGTTCTTAAGAACCGATTTTCTGCTGTGGATGCGCAATTCCCTATTGGTCGCCACCCTGACAACGCTTTTGGGCGTGGCTTTGGCTTCGACCAGCGCGTATGCCTTGTCTCGCTATCGCTTCCGTGGTCGCAACATGATGCTCTTTGCGTTGCTCGCGACCCAGATGTTCCCGGCGACCATGTTGATTCTTCCTTTTTACATCATCTTATCGAAACTTCGCTTGATCGACAGCTTTTGGGGTCTTTTCATCATTTACTCCTCCACCGCGTTGCCTTTCTGTGTGTGGCAGATGAAGGCGTACTACGACACGATTCCCAAAGAACTTGAAGAAGCTGCCTTACTGGACGGATGTTCGCGTTGGATGACTTTTTATAAAATCATTCTACCCGTTTCCTCTCCTGCTTTGGTGATTACGGCGCTATTTAGTTTTCTGAGCAGTTGGAGTGAATACGTCATTGCCGCTGTGGTTTTGCAAGATCCACAGCTTTACACCCTGCCACTGGGCCTTCGCTCTTTCCAGGCTAGTATGGCGACACAATGGGGTCTTTATGCAGCCGGCGCCTTGATCGTCAGTGTTCCGGTATTGATTTTGTTTATTAGTATTTCCCGCTATTTGGTTTCCGGTTTAACTATGGGCAGCGTGAAGGGTTGAGTATGGCATCTATTGAGTTTTCCAAAGCCTCGAAAAGTTTTGGTGCTTCACATATTTTAAAAAATATTGATCTGAATATTTCCAGTGGCGAATTTTTGGTTTTAGTAGGCCCTTCCGGCTGCGGGAAGTCCACTCTGCTAAGAACATTGGCCGGTCTTGAAAAATTAGATGGTGGCGATATTAAGGTTAATAACAGGTCCATCGCCAAGGATGAACCTCAGGACCGCGACATCGCCATGGTTTTCCAGAACTATGCGCTTTATCCCCACATGAATGTCGCGGAAAATATGGGCTTCGCCATGAAGCTTCAGAAAAAGCCGAAAGACGAGATCCACAAACGTGTGCAAGAAATCGCTGAGCTTTTGCAGATCTCCCACCTCTTGGAGCGCAAGCCGAAAGAGCTTTCAGGCGGCCAACGTCAGCGTGTCGCTTTGGGCCGCGCCCTGGCCAGACAAACCTCCATCGTTCTTTTTGATGAACCTCTTTCCAACCTCGATGCCCACTTGCGCAGTCAAATGCGGGTGGAAATTAAAAGACTTCATCAAAATCTGAAGTCCACGATGATCTACGTGACCCACGATCAGATGGAGGCCACGACAATGGGTGACCGCATCGCCGTTTTAAAAGATGGCATTGTGGAACAACTAGGAACCCCATCGCAGATTTATCATCAGCCGAAGAATCTGTTTATCGCCAGCTTTATTGGTTCACCCGAAATGAACTTTATTGAAGGTCCCCTTGTGAAAAAACTACCCTGGAATGAAGCTCAGGAAGGAGATGTGCTAGGCGTCCGTCCCGAGGCCTTGAGAATTTCCAACGGCAGCCTGGAAAGCAATGAATTAGAGTTGGGAAGCTATCAGATCGAACTTTCAGAAAACCTGGGTGGCCAGCAGATGCTTCATGGCTCTTTAGAAGGGCAAAATGTCCGTATACTGGTGGATTCTTCTTATAATTTTTCCAAAGACGAAAAGGTGCGTCTGAAGATCGACCTGACAAAGTCGCACCTCTTTGATAAAAAAACGGGTCTGAATAAACGACTTTAAGGAGATCGTTTGCGCCGTTGGATTCACCTTCTAGCTTTGGCCCTCTTTATGACGAGCTTGCAGTCGCACGCGGCTCCGCGCACTGTTTTTGTGCAGCTCTTTGAGTGGTCTTGGTCGGATATTGCCCAGGAATGTGAAAACTACCTAGGCCCGGCAGGATTTTCCGCCGTTCAAGTATCTCCCCCACATGAACACATCATGTGGGAAAACACGCCTTGGTGGGAACGCTACCAAGTTGTCAGTTACGACCTCAAATCTCGCAGTGGTGATGAGGCCCAGTTTGCGGACATGGTACGCCGATGTCGAGCCGCCGGTGTTGATATTTATGCTGATGCAGTCATTAATCACGCCACGGGTGTGCCGGGCGGTGTCGGTTTCGGCGGAACTAAGTTTACTCACTATAACTATCCCGGGCTTTATTCTTATAAAGATTTTCATCATTGCGGTCGCAACGGTAATGACAACATCATTAACTACAAAGACCGTTACGAAGTTCAAAACTGTGAGCTGGTCGATCTTGCGGATCTCGCGACAGAAACAGAATATGTTCGCGATCGCCTGGCACAATATCTTAACAAGCTTTTGGATTTAGGTGTTGCGGGCTTTCGTATTGATGCCGCCAAGCACATTCCGGCACAGGATCTTGCCGCTATTTATTCTAAATTAAAGCGTTCCGCTTACATCTATCACGAAGTCATCTACGATCCTCAAGGGCCGATTCAATATGGCGAGTACCTGCCCTATGGGGATGTCATGGCATATGATTATTCCCGAACATTGGCCTACGGATTTCGCAGTAAAGATACTGAACGTTTACATCGCATCGCCGACGGATTTCCCGACAGCAAGGACTCTATTGTCTTTGTGACCAATCACGATCTGGAACGCCATGACGCTCACTCTGTCCTTAGCTACAATGGTTCCGAACAACGCCTTTATCGTCTGAGTCAGGTTTTCATGCTGGCATGGCCGTTTGGTTATCCTCAGCTCTTTTCCGGCTTTTCGTTTTCCACCTTTGATCAGGGACCGCCCTTGACTCCCGAGTTAAAATCGCAGCCGGTTTTTGATGACAATGGTCACTGTGTGGCGCCGTGGACCTGCGAACACCGTCTGCCGGAAATAGCAGCCATGGTCGATTTTAGAAATCAGACCGACAAAGCCTTTTATATTTCAAACTGGTGGTCGAATAACAAAGACCAGCTTTCCTTCAGCCGTGGCAGTTTTGGTTTTGTCGCGATGAACTTTTCCACGCTGGAACTTGAACGCGATTTTATCACTTCGCTCACGCCGGGAAACTATTGCAATATCGTGAGCTCTGACTACAATCCTTTGACGAAAACCTGCTCGCAAGCCTGGACAGTCACGAATCGTGGTACTGTTCATGCAAAAATTCCGGCGATGTCTGCAATTGTGCTTTTAAAGACTTCGCCTCTTAAGAATAGAAAAAGATAAATCATGAAGAAGAAGACATACACCATCGGCTTTGATCTGGGCGGAACAAAACTAGCAGCGGCTCTTTTGGACAATAGCGGCACGATGCTGGATTTCATAAAAGTTCCCGTCGACATGAAACGAGAAAAATCCGCGGCGCAGACGCAAAAACGTGTCATTAATCTGATGGCCGACATTGCTCTGGATTTCAAAAAACGTTTTCCGAAAGAAACCACTGGTAAACATTTTCTGGGAATCGGTCTTGCCAGTGCCGGCCCGCTCAATGCCGAAGAAGGGAAACTGATCTATCCGATGAACTATCCCGGATGGAAGATCGTTCCTATTCGTGACCTGGTCGCAAAAGAAATTCAGGCACGCGGCTTTAAAACGAAAGTCCATTTTCAACATGACGGAACCGCTGCCGCCTTGGCGGAGGGCTGGGTCGGCGGAGGACAAGGCATGAAATCTTTTGCGGTTGTTACCGTAGGCACTGGGGTTGGTTCCGGCGTCATCTTTAACGGCTTCCCCGCACAGAGCCGGGGCATGGGCTCGGAATATGGCCACACGGTTGTCGACTTTAAGAAACTGCAAGAGCATCCCGACCAACTTCACCATTGCACCGTCGAAGGAGTCGCTTCCGGAACGGGCCTTCTTCGTCGCGCAAAGGAAAAAGGCTTTTCTGGAAACTCGGTCGAAGAGCTCGTTGAAGCAAAAGATGGAAAGTACGACGATCTTTTCAAAGAAATGGGCTGGGCTTTGGCTTGCCTCTGCTACGATCTGTCGATTGGCTATAACTTGGAAAGAATCTTTCTGAGCGGTGGGCTGATTAAAATCAAGAGTCTTTATTTCAATGATTTGAAATCTCACTATAAAAAAATGATTCATCAAATGAATCCCATGTTTGAGTGCAAAATCGAAATCGCCAAAACCAAGAATCATGCCGGAGTGCTGGGCGCAGGATATCTTCCCTATCTTGCTCTTAAGAAATAACCCCAAGGTCTTGCTGTCATTTGTCCGCTAGCCTTGCGACCTTTCTAAAACTCTTCCACACTGGTCTTATCAACTCGTGCGGGAGGTGGCCGTGGATCTGCATGCTCACACTGGCGAAGAATCACAGATTCGCATTCTTTACCATAATCTGCTGAATGCCTGGAACAAAAGAAGTGCCGCAGATATGGCTGATCTTTTTTCTGAAGATGCCAATATGATTGGTTTTGATGGCAGCCATCTTTCCGGCCAGGAAGAAATTGGAAAGCATCTGGCGACGGTTTTCTTTCACCATCCAACAGGGTCGATTGTTAATATCGTCAGGAATGTGCGCTTCATTGCGCCCGAGGTTGCCGTTCTAAATGCGGTGGCTGGCATGATTCCGCCGGGAAAAAACGATATCTTACCCGAGCTGACGGCAATTCAGACTCTAGTCAGCGTGAAAGATGATGATCATTGGCGCATCTCCATCTTTCAGAATACTCCGGCCGCCTTCCATGGTCGGCCTGAAGAAGTTGACAAATTAACTCATGAATTAAGACGCGAAATGCAAGAATCCTTTAGAGCGGAAAATAGTGCCCAAGGATTCTAAAAAATAAGGAGGCCCCACGACAGGGCCCCATGCAGGACTGGAAAAGGATAACAGCACTTTCCTAAAGCACGATTAATGCCAAACCTCTAAACTCATTCCTTGAATTTGAGAAAAAACGTTCTCCCTTTTTTCCACTTGAGCGGGGGATTTTGCCCCAAAATTTCATGTCATTTGCGGACTTGAGGAGCTTTGGAAAGTCCTGCACCAAAGTGTCCCTCTTCTTTTGCAAGTTGAAATTTTTCGAAACGATGCAGTTCTTCTTCGATCCGACGTTTATTATTTCGAGATTTGTGTTTTCCCAACCAGGTCCACTTCTGAATTAAAACCTTTTGTTGCTGGCGGTCCGTCTTTAAATCCAACGCAGCGACGATTTCATCATCAACAAGAACGGGCAACGCAAAATAACCGTAAACTCGTTTTTCTTTGGGAATGTAAGCTTCAAAGCGGTGTTCGTAAGCGAAAATCGCCTGAAGTCTTTTTCTTTGTATGATCAAAGGGTCGAAGGGTGAAAGAATGTGGGTTAACGGCCGAGGTTTTAATTCTTTTTCTAACTCTTCCGGCCTAATCCATGTCTGATATTTTGAAATGCCGTCAATCTGGATTTCGACCAGTTCTTTCTTGCGCACTCTTTGTTCGATAAGGCGGTGAATTTCAGGTTTACGACTTGGATAAAGATGACAGATAGAATCCAAACTAACAAATGCCTGGGAGCGCAGAGCTCGATCCAGAAGATAGTTAAAAACTTCTTTCGTCGTCGCCGCTTTCGGCTTTTTTTCCCAGTCGAAATGGCGGTCCACCAGATCATACTTCTTCAGCATGCCAAGTCTTTCAGACACCGTGATCAGTCCTCCGTTGAAAGCCAGATCCAGAGCCTTTTTTGAGGGCTTGCGACTGACCCAGGGATGATCTTTTTCCACCAGCACGTCGTCTTCGATGTCACGGATTGAAAGAGCGCCTTCATTTTTAATAAGACGAAGAACCTTTTGCAGATCTGTCTTTTTCACACTTTGGTACCAGCGCGATGGCTGCAGTCGCCTTCTTTTCATGTCATTCATGAAAAAGCGAAAGTCTTTTGTCGGTATATAAGCCAATGCATGGGTCCAGTATTCGAAAACTTCTTTATTCAAAGTTTGGGCCGTGTGCAAATCCTGCTTGTGGTATTTGGGAATTCGCGAATACAGAATGTGATGATGACAGCGTTCAATGACATGAATGGTGTCGATCTGAACGTAACCCAGATGATCAATGGCATCCACCGTAGCCTGGGGACCAGATCCAAAGGGCGACACTTCGTCCAGGCGTTGCGCGTGAATCCACAAATGGCGCGCCCGCGCTTGCGTCAACTTCATTTTGGCAGCAGCCTTTTCGATTCCAATTGCACGGGAATGCCTGTGCCGCTCCACTTTGTCGTTTGATAGCGACCCTGCAAAACTTTTTCAGATTGAATATCGACATCCAACAGTCCGTTGAACTTCGCTTGGGCCGCCAGGAACGCCAATCTCAGAAGGGTTTCTTCGCGGTCGGGACAGTCTTTGACCTTAACGGGCTTTTCTTTGCGTTTAAGAAGTCGGGTTTCTTTTGTCTGCGTTTTGAAAAAGACCGCGATGTTCTTCGCCTCTTCCATTGTTTGATTGTAGTCCGCCAACTGCGGCGCCACCTGAGCATCGTAACAAGAACCACAATAGGTGCTGTGAGACAACTCTGCGGGAAGAGTCGGCAGGAAAGAAAACGTTTCTTTCTCTAAAAATTGGGCACAGTTCTTACAAACGGCGCTTTTGCAATGACCGCACTCTAGCGTCGCTTTCGGCTTTTGACATGAACAACAGACTGAATTTTCCATAGATTTAAACATTTAACATAGATTTCTGACAAATACAGCCTCCCGACTTCGGTGCGCAAATGTTTCCAGCCTTCCAGGAAACAGGCTCTGCAGAGGACTGAAAACTTAAGAATTGCATGTCAAGCGCCTTAAGACCGCCATCCGGTGTTGTACACGAGCAGTAAGATTGAAGACGGAATCAATCACATAAACACAGGAGGTGTTTTATGAAAACAGGGCTGAAGATAACGACTTTTGTTGTCTCACTACTTTTTGGCATTAATCTTCAAGCGAACGCACAAACCGCTGAAGCTTTGGCTGAAGACGAACGCATTCCCAATATGATCGAAGAATTGAACCCCTTTGACCCTAATATTGAAGAAACCTTAGAATACTACGATAGAATTTATGAAGAAGAGACCGGAAAACCGGCCCATCTTTCCGACGCTTTTATCAATGACATTATTGGCCTGGCAACTTGTCGAAGAGCAAACTGCGCAGTTTGGGCCCAAGTTGTAAAGGAAACTCAGAGAATGTACCTGTATGTGAATGGGAGTTTGCGCGGCTCTTGGCCCGTTTCTACGGGAATCAGTGGCTACGGTACGCCGAACTTTGACAAACATCCAGATGGACGTATCTATGACCGCTACACCTCTAGCAAATATCCTGGAGGAGACTATAATGGATTAGGGAACATGCCTTATGCCGTTTTTATTCGAGGTGGTTTTGCCCTTCATGGTACACCACGATCGAATTGGCCTAAGCTCGGAACCCGGGCATCGCACGGATGTATCCGCATGCATCCCGACAACGCGTACACGTTCAATCGCTTAGTGCGAGCGAACGGCGTCAGCAATGTATGGATTACCGTGCAATGATCCAGGTTTTTTAGTGGAATATCCCCGATAGTCTCGGGGATATTCCGTTTTTACTTTTGACAGTATTGTTCGACGGAAAAACGAAACTCTTTCCCCGCCTTCTGGCATTTTGGTTTCATCTCGCCCAGTTGCCGCGCATCTGCCATCTGAGAAAGCTTATTAAAAGAATCTGCATCAGTTTCCCGGATCATCACTGAAATGTATTTCCCATCTGCTGAAAGCTTCGCCGATTGCGGTTTCACATCGCACACGGACTCTGAATCCAAGATTGGAAGACTTTGCCAGTGCGGCACCTTAGGCCCACAACTGACCTTCAGTTCCACTGAATAGGGCCGGCCCAACTTTTCTTCCACGATTCGCGAAGACACTAAAGCCTGCCCCCGGCCATTTTGCAAAGATATTGATTTTTCACCAACCATATCACTGGCAGCCAAAGAGGTTAGAGAAAATGTTAAAGTTGAAAAAACTAATAGATATTTTGAATAGAGAGTCATAGTCACCCCGCACATAGTGGAAAAGAAAGATGGATATGATCATTATGAAGATCGTTACCGCCTAATGCCGACCCCGGAATTCCAATAGATCCCGCGTATTCACGCTGCCCTGGTTGACACTTCGAAGGCATCGTATCTTTCCAGCACTGTCGAAAAGCGTTGTAGAATGTCTTGGTCGTTCCCGTGAAATCCCGAACATGAGTGCTGACTGATGTTACGCCACCCGTTCGATCGTAAATAAGAAACTTCACGATGTCGATAGCACGCGCGTACGCATGCATACTTAAGCTGGAAGAGTTTCTGGCATTTCGATTAACATATGTTCCCCAGTGACGAATAAAAACCCGTTCAGGCTGAGGATAATTTGCAGCAAGCGCCGCTGCCTCGACACAGCCAAAGAAATGTTTATTCAAATGCGTCGCATAGTTCGGATGAATCGTCCCGTTACCACATTTAGTGTCACTATCGTATCCTCCGCGCACGACTGCTGCCGAATCGCAGCCATTCCAAGTGACTCCCGGACCGTAGGCAAGCTGAGTCGTGCCAGGCTTAAACGAAAAATACAATCCCGCCAAAGGAGGCTCGGTCGGGGTCGTAATAGTTCCCGGGGCATCTGTATAGCCAGGAGACGTTGTTCCTTGAGAGGTATCATCGGGTTCTCCTGAAGCCCACTCACCATCACCAGAGGACTGCGCACATCCTAGACCCAGAAGTGCGGAAGAAATTAATAGAATCGAAAAACCGCCTTTAATTTTTTTTGTGAAAGTCTTGTGTTTTTGCATTGGTAAAGTCTTAAGTGACAGACGTGTAACTTAAAACCCCCAAGGGCCAAACGCTGGACTATATATGGACTAAAGACTTCATAAAATCCGCGCCCGCCAAGGATTTTAAAGCTATAAGTGAAAATACTCAGGAAAAATTTAAGCGGTGAACATGCGTGGCGAGCGCAAGCTTTTCTTTTTAGAAACTTCTTTCTTCCACTGAAACTTTTTTAGATCGATTTTGTTTTTATCTAAAAAGACGACGCCTTCGTGGCGCAAAAGAGCTTTCTGTTTTTTAAAAGCAGCGGAAGCCTCGGGAAAAGAAATTTTCCCTTGAGAGTTAATCACTCTGTGCCAAGGCAGTTTGTGGGCTTTAGAAGAGGAATGAAGAATCCAAGCGACCCCCCGCGAACCTTGTGGTTTTCCCGCAAGTTTCGCGATTTGGCCGTAGGTGGCAACTTGACCCAAAGGAATTTTCTGAATGAAATGAATAACCTTTTTAGAAAAATCATTCAGCTCTTCCAAAATCTCTCCTAGCCGACGGCATTTTCCAGAAGAATCAGAATAATTCCGATGATAGAACCACCAGCGATGACTCCCGCAGCTAAGGTCTCTTGGTTTTCTACAAAGGCGCGGTATCCAAAGCTGCTTTTATCCTTGTAACGTTTACGGGCGATCCAGAACAACAAAGTCCCCAATGCCATCGACCAAGCGTCCACAAAGCGCAAGACGAACCCCAATCCTAAACCCACACCGGACAGCGGGAAGCGGCCTTTGGTTTTTTTGTTCAGAATTTCGATCACAATACCCGCAACCGCGCCGATACCGGCGGCCATTTGCGCTGTCGGATGAAGGTTGTTTAAGCCCTTCGTCAAAACTTCAGCGACGCCCTTCCAGATAGAAGCTCCCGGAAGAGGCAAAGCTTCCGAGGTGAATAAAGAAACATCACCGTGGAATAAAGAATAGAAAACGGGAACTGCGACCAGGCCACCGGCAAAAATTCCCAATACGTGTCCCACCGCTTGATGGCGCGGCTTTCCTCCCAACATGTATCCCGGCTTAATATCCATCAGCAGATTGCTGGCATTCAGGGAGACTTCAGAAGTGATTCCCGCCGTCATCAGGTTTGTCGTCACATTACCAGGAGCCATAACACCATAGGTGATCTGCGTAAGTTTACCCAAAGCACCACCCGGAGTGATTCCGGTAAGACCCGTTGAAGTAACCGCAATCAGCGTAAAGACGAAGACTAATGGAATCGCCAAAAGTCCCAACCAATAGTGAATTCCAAACCACACGTGGCCCAAATAAATTGTGATCGCACTCACTATAGGAATACCCACCGCGAAGACCCACATCGGCAGTTCAATTTTTTCCAGAGGATCAGCACTCTTATCTTTTTTCTTCGCAAGACCCTTGCGGAAAGTTTCTATCAAGATCTGAGGTTTGGAGAAGAAAGAATATAGAGACGACGTTGTCATAATGGCCGCCCCGCCCCACAGCGCCCACATTGTGATCGCCTTGAATTTAGCCTCGGGAATTACGCCATTGCTGATCATAATTGGCGCCAGCACAAAATAATTAAGGAAGCCGCCAAGCAATATGGACATCGCTGTTTTCATGCTCATCAGTCCACCTGTTCCCATCATTACGATGGACGTATCGAACTGGATCGTCAGGTCTTTAAGCGGGCTGCCCAAAATTTTTGGCGTCGCAAATTTATAGATGAAATCATCCCAATAGTGAGGCAGAGCCAAAAATGGAACTTTGATAGCGGCCAAAACCGCATCTGCTCTTAAAATCTCCATCAATGCGGAAATTCCCGCTCCACTCATTAGAAGTTTGGCCTTAAACATTCCCTGCTTACCGTCTTCAGAATGCAAGCTGTCCAGAACAACACCGGCGGCATATCCTTCGGGAAAGGGCATTTGTTCTTCATTGATAAAACGCTTCTTAAGTGGAAAGGCAAAAAGAACACCCAACACTGCAAGCACAACAATCCACCAGAAGGTCTGCCACATCGGGATCACTTCTCCAGTCACCATCATGTAGGCCGGAATGGACGCCATCATGGGAGCTGTCATGTAACCCGCACTCGTCGCAATACTTTGCATGGCATTGTTTTCTAAAATCGACATGTGCGAACCAAGTTTTAAACGATCCATCAATTTGAAAAAGGCAAAGGAAAGAATCACAGAAGAAATGCCGACGCCCAAGGTCCATCCGGTTTTAATTCCAATATAAAGATTGGTCAGACTAAGAACGCCCCCAAGAATCATCCCCGTTAAAGCGGAGCGAAGGGTCAGCTGAGGCATATCGCCCTTATAGACGTTCTTGAGCCACCATTCATCCTTCTGTGCAAGTGTCATCGAATGGATTTGTTCTTCGTTGAGTTCTTTAATCATACAAACTGCCTCCGCAAAGCGTAGAAAACCAGATTTTGCGCTCAGACACAATCATTATCAGAGACGAAAAAGGGAATGCCAATCCAATGAAAACTCTGAAACAATCAAGGCATAAAGGAATTGCGATGTCGGACGTCATAAACATTTCTGAGCTCTACAAAGTGTATTCTTCTGGCCATAGCGCCTTGAAGAATATTCAACTGCAAATTCGTCGTGGGGAAATATTCGCCCTTTTGGGCCCGAATGGCGCAGGGAAGACGACCCTGATTAATATCATCTGCGGAATTGTCAACCGCACCAGCGGCGCAATCACCGTCGATGGCCACGACATTCTTAAAGACTATCGCAAGGTGCGCGGCAAAATCGGCCTGGTTCCCCAGGAGCTGACTGGCGATATGTTTGAAAAGGTCTGGGATTCCGTCACCTTTAGCCGAGGTGTTTTCGGTAAATCGCCGAAGGCCTCTTATCTGGAAAAGATCCTTAAAGACCTTTCGTTATGGGACAAAAAAGACGCCAAGATCATGACACTTTCTGGAGGTATGAAACGACGAGTGATGATTGCCAAAGCGCTTTCTCACGAGCCTGACATCTTATTTTTAGATGAGCCCACCGCGGGTGTGGACGTAGAGCTGAGACATGACATGTGGTCCCTGGTTCGCAAGCTCCGCGATAGCGGTGTCACCATCATCCTGACAACCCACTACATCGAAGAAGCTGAAGAAATGGCGGATCGTATCGGTGTCATCAATAAAGGTGAGCTGATCCTGGTTGAGGAAAAGCACAGCTTGATGAAAAAATTGGGGAAAAAGCAGCTCACCCTTCATCTGCAAAGTCCCTTGTCGCAGATACCTGACGAATTTAACGGCGTTCATCTGGAACTATCAGAGGACAAATCGCAATTGATCTATACTTTCGATACGCAGGCCGAACAAACCGGCATCTCAGAGCTTCTTCGCCGACTCGGCAACTACGGAATTGATTTTAAAGATCTTAAGTCATCCGAAAGCTCTTTAGAGGAAATTTTCGTAAAACTTATCGGGAGTAAAAAATGAATCTTTACGCAATAAAAGCAATTTACTGGCATGAACTTGCGCGGTTTTTTCGCACCCTTTTTCAGAGTATCGCCTCGCCAGTTTTATCGACCTCACTATACTTCATCGTCTTTGGTGCCGCGATCGGTTCCCGCATGGATGACATGAGTGGCGTCAGCTATGGGGCCTTCATCGTACCGGGATTGATTATGCTGTCGATTCTGACGGAAAGCATATCAAACGCCTCTTTCGGAATTTATCTGCCCCGCTATACAGGCACCATCTATGAAGTTCTTTCTGCCCCCATTTCCGCTTTCGAGATCGTGTTGGGTTATGTTGGCGCCGCCGCCACAAAGTCCATCATTCTTGGAATCATCATACTTATTACATCGCGCTTGTTCGTTGATTACACAATTGCACATCCACTGGTCATGATCGCCTTTTTGATACTCACTTCCGCCACTTTCAGTCTTTTCGGATTCATTATTGGACTTTGGGCAGACGGCTTTGAAAAGCTTCAAGTGATTCCATTGATGATCGTCACTCCCCTGACATTCTTAGGAGGAAGCTTCTATTCGATCGACATGCTTCCGGAGTTTTGGCAAAAGGTGTCTCTTTTTAATCCGGTTGTTTATCTGATCAGTGGTTTTAGATGGAGTTTTTATGAAAAAGCAGACGTCAGCATTGGCGCCAGTTTAGGACTGACTTTTCTGTTCTTCTCTGTATGCATGGCCATTGTCTGGTGGATTTTTCGGACCGGCTATAAAATCAAGGCATAAAGGAAGAGGCTGGGCGCCTCTTCCTGGCAAATTACGCGCGGGGATTGCGTTGAAAAAGAGGTTGGTATAAATGCCAATAAGCGCTGGCTGCGACCAAGTGTAAAACAATCATTACCAGCGGCATGATGATATTGGAAATCCCGGGAGTAAGAAATCCATGAAACAGCGCAATCTGTATGGTGATTGGCGCTAAAATAACTAAAGCCACCGGAGAGGCGAATCCTAACAACAAAAGTGCCCCACAAACTGTTTCTGTGCCCTTTAATACAGGCATAAAATAGGCCGTGGACATAACGCCCTCGAAGAACTTAATAACACCTTCCGGCTGAGTTGGTGGCGCCGGAATAAAGTTTAAAAACCCATTCAGTCCAAATACAAAATAGATAAGCCCCAGAATAACTTGTGCTGCCACGGTGATTTTGCTCTTCATGAAGTAATTCCTTTCCCGTTGTTATTTGCTTTGAATAAACATTAGCATCAGGTCTTGAATACGACAATACTCACATGAATTTACCGTAAGAATTCCGAGAAGGCGCTGGCCCATACGGTGTCTTCGTTCCTAGACTTGTTGGGTTTCCTTCACTGCATTCAAAATGAAAGTGCAGCGGAGGTTTACAATGGCAACAAATTCCGAACCCATCCTAATAACCCGTGTCTTCAATGCTTCTTTAGCTGACGTCTGGAAAAGTTGGACTGCTCCGGAAAAGATAAAGCAATGGTGGGGACCGAAGGACTACACCGCACCCACTATTAAATGCGACGTGCGCGTCGGCGGCGTCTACCTATTTGCGATGAAGTCCCCTGAAAATAAAACTTACTGGAGCACAGGAACATACAAAGAAGTCGCACCGCACTCGGAACTTGTCTTCACAGATTCTTTTGCGGATGAAAATGGCAATGTCGTCAGCTCTGAGTACTATGACATGCCAGGCATTCCCAAGGAATTACTCGTGACCGTCAAGTTTGAAGAGCAAGGCAGTAAAACGAAAATGACCCTAAAACACGAGGGGTTTCCCCCTGGTGAAATCGCCGATATGTGTAAAATTGGCTGGAATGAGTCCTTCGATAAACTGGAGAAGACTTTCTTCCAAGGGAAAGAATTCTGGCAAGAAGCGAAAAGCGCCTAATTCTTAAGGGCCTTCTTAGCGAATTTCCATGATCTTGGCTTTAAGCGATTCATCGTGAATGCGATTGAGCTTTTTATCCATCAGCTCAATACGAATTTCAAACGAACCGCCTTCAACGATGGCCTCAAGGACTTGGCCACCTATGATCTGGCCGTTTTCTGCAGCAGCAACTCCATAGGCCCGCATTGAGGGGTTTCCGTCGTCCCAGGCCATGCTGCCGTTGAAATTGACTAGAACAATATTTTTGAATTCTTTGGCTGGCATTTCTTGAGTGCTCTTGTCCGAAAATCCAAACTTTACGTTTGCCGGTCCATAACCACTGAATGTCGCGCTTTTTATGTTTTCCTTCTTCGCCAAGCTCTCTAGATAGGGAAAGAGGGGGTCTCCTTGACGTAATACCATCAAATAACCGCCACTGACCTTGATATATCTTTTGCTTGTCTCTGTCTGGGCAATTTCAAACATGAACACCTTCCATTAAAAACTAATAGCATCTGAAGGCCTATCCAGAAACAAATATTTATTTGTCGAATAACAAATTTGTTCGCACTGCATACTATGTAGTACGTTGCAACACAACCTGGCCCTTGATAGAATTAAAATTCATGAAAAAATCCGCTTTGAAAAAATCACGAAATCTTGAGAAATCCCGTCAGGAAATTTTGTCGGCGGCATTTTCCTTGATCTTCGCTCGCGGCTTCCAAGGGGTCAGCATCGACGACATCGTCAAACAGACGTCGATGACGAAAGGTGCGTTCTACCATCAGTTCCCGACTAAATTAGATTTAGGCTATGCCTTAGTTGAAGAAGTCATTCGCCCGATGATTTTAGAACGGTGGATTAAGCCCTTAGAGAGTTTCGAAAATCCCCTTGAGGGAATACTAAAACAGATAAAAAATCTTATCGGCAAAGCGTCCCCTGAAGAGCTCAGTCTGGGGTGCCCTTTGAATAATTTAGTTCAGGAAATGTCGTCGCAAGACGAAGGTTTTCGCGAACGCCTGCAAGCGGCATTACAATTATGGATCGATGAAATGGAAGTCCATATCAAACGAGCGAAAAAGGATGGTTATCTAAAATCCGACGTCAATACTCGTTACGTCGCCCATTTCATCGTCATGACCCATGAAGGTTTCTACGGAATGCTCAAAGGGCTTCAGGAGCCTAAAGCATTTGACGCTCTTTTTGATTCTTTAAAAAGATATTTTCAGACGATTTCTACTTGAAAGGCGCAACAATCGAACGATTGTCAGTAAAGAAAAAGCGGCCAAAGACGTGCTAAATCGGCTAAATTGTGCTAGCTTGCTTAAATGGAAAATCAAACAAACTGCCCCCAATGTAATTCAGAAAATATTTATGCTGACGGGAATCTTTGGATCTGCCCAGAGTGTGGTCACGAATGGAGTTCTTTCGCCGCTACCGATGTTGCGGAAGAAAAAGCCGAAGATAACAGCATCCGCGATGCCAATGGCAATGTTCTTAATGATGGTGATTCGATCACAGTCATTAAAGACCTGAAAGTGAAAGGCTCTTCTTTAGTTGTCAAAGTAGGGTCCAAAGCCAAAAATATTCGTCTTGTCGACAGTGCTGATGGTCACAACATTTCCTGCAAAATTGACGGTATTGGTTCCATCAATCTGAAATCTGAGTTCGTCAAGAAAGCGTAAGCCCGAAGAGAGGGCTCATCGCCCTGGCGAAGTTGTTTGGCGGATCTTAGGCGTCCACCAAAACTCCTGCTGTTGGTTCATGGGCCTTTGTACTTTTTGATGATCGCCCTCTGACATCGGTTTCAAGCTGCGTGATAATTTCGTTTAAAAGATGAACTTGGGCAAAGACTTCCTCGGATGCTTGAGACACCTCTCGCATGCTCTCTTTGTTTTCATTTGTTGCATGTTCAAACTCGTTGATGAGCTTGGAGATGTGCAATAGCCCCACGGCCTGTTCTTTGGTCGCTCCCGCAATTTCGGTATTTAAAGATGTCACCTTCTGAACCGACGAGACAATGTCATGAAGTAATTTTGCCGCCAAATCAGCCCGAGCCTGACTGGAATCCACCAAAGTGACATTTTCTTTCAGCAAAGAATTGATTTCCTTGGCCGAAACAGCACTTTTTTGCGCCAAAGTTCTTACGGCATCCGCTACGACGGCGAATCCTTTGCCTTGCTCTCCCGCCCGTGCCGCTTCGACAGACGCGTTCAAAGCCAGAAGATTCGTCTGAAACGCAATGTCATCAATAACAGTGATTGTCTCAACGATCTTTTTGGAACTGACCGCGATGTCTTTCATCGAATTTAAAACCGCCATGATCTCGGTCTGGCCATTGACGGCAGAGTCGTTAGCACTCGTTGCCACCACCGCAGCTTGCTGTGAGCTTTCCGTGCTTAGCTTCAACATTCCATTGATTTCTTCGATAGAGGCCGCTGTTTCTTCAATAGCTGCCGCCTGCTCTGTCACCTTTTGATGAACACTTTGCGAGGCATTCTGAAGAATAGCGCTGACCTCTTCAGATTTGCCGGCGGAGTCTCTTAACCGCGTGATGGATCTTAAAATCGAAGTCAGACTTTGCCCGATGGTGTTCCCGATATAGATCGAGATAAGAATCGTCACTAAAAGAGCCAAACCTGAATAGATGAAAGATTTCGCGCGGCCATCCTTTAAGGTCTCAATTCGCACTTTAAGAAGATGTTCCAACTCGGAGTTTGCAACGTTCCAAGAAGCAAAGCTTTGATCAATAGCCTTGAGGCCGGCACTCAGCAGATCAGCCCTTGCAATGGATTCACCTCTTGATAGCGCGCGAAGCTTTTCGATGACTGCTTTCACGCTGACGGACAACTTTTCAATCTCTAACGGGATCTTTTCTTGCAGCGATGAAGAACTGCCGTAAAAATTTGGATCTTCGTTAATCGCCGTTTGGCTATCAGCCACGATTCTATTCAGGTCAGACTCTTCCAATTGGGTTGCATAGAGCGCGGCCTGTATTCGCCGATCCACTTCATTGCCGGCGACATAAAGTGCGTCCAGATTTCCCATAATGACAGATAAGCGATCCTGCATTTGCGGCAAAGCCAGTAAGGAGATATCCATCATATAATAGCTGTCTAAGTCAGGGTCCAGGATAAGATTGGAAGTGTCGCCCAGATGGGTGATCGCCGTTTTTACGGAGGCGATGGCGTCAGACCATTTCTTTTCACTAATTAAGGAGGACAGAGCCTGCAAGCTGGCATTGTCGCGCTTTCGTTTCGCCAGTTCGGTATCGGAAAACTGCAGAAGGTCTGCCCTTAAGACATACTGGCTTTCAAGTTGCTTTAGCTCTTCGGCGGGATCACTTTTACTTGTTCCCAATTGAAGATGCACCAACTTCTGCCACAGGTTTTCATAGGACTTTTGCAGCTCGTTGCCTTCGTATTCTTTGAGTGAAAAATCCACGTTTACGGTTTCTGAGCGATACATCAATACCGTCAGAACCACAATGGGAAGGGTGAAGATGAAAATATTAACTATCAGTCGCCACTTAAGAGGAATCTTTTCCACAACGTGCCTATCTATGAGCTTTACTCATGGGTTAATTCTGAAAATAAAGGATGGTCGCAGTCAAATAGTGAAAGAACGAAAGGCCTAAAGACCAGACGCCTCAGGGATTTCAAGGGATTATTCGTTCCAAAGAAAAAATTGGATCCCAGTATTTTAGTTTAATTGAAGAAATCATCTAGAGCAGCAGTGCGAAATTTTAGTCAGCTAAAATTCTGACTTCCTTTCTTCTTGCGTCTTTTAAATTGTCACGCTTTCGTCACACTTCCACGCCGACCAACGACAAGATTATTACTCAAATCAGATTTCATTTAAGGTTTCAGTATTCAAACCTGAGTTTATTTTGATCAACCCCCTTCCAGATCATTAAATTTCAGAAGTTAATTTTTTTTGTCTGAAGCATTTTGAAATTCATCCCGAAGAAACTGCCACATACAAAAGTTCGAATAATGCCAACCCACTGGGATGGGGGAATATGAAAAATACAAGTTTGAGTTTTAAAATGTACTTCGTTATGGCAATCCTGATTGCGGGCTCTGTTGTTATTGCAGGCATTGGTTTAAGCCGTATGAATAGAATCAACGAAGCTCTGCATTCGATAGTCAACGAAAAGTCGGCGCGCGTATCTATCGTCAAAGACATTCGTTCTATTTTTTATCTACAGCTTATGAATGAACGCAACTATATCCTTGAGCGTGACCCCGCTAAAATGACCAATATAGATACGTTGATGGAAAATCGCCATAACGAACTTCTTAAGAAAGTAGACGACCTTTGGGCTGTTTCTACAGAAATCGGCAAAGAAGAAGCGACAAAATTTAAGGCCGCCTACGAAATGTGGTGGAAGAACACCAAAGAAGTGAAAGCATATGTCGCTGCTGGAGACAAGGGCAAAGCCCTTTATCAAAGTCAGTCTATAGGTCACGACATTCGTCAAACGGGCGAAGAAATCATCAACGGCAACGTGCAAAGAAACGAAGAGCGCATGAGTAAGGATGCCATGGAAGCTGAAAATGACTATAGTCAGGCGAAAAGCCTGATGTTGACAGCTAGTATAGTAACGATTCTTCTTGGGCTCTCTATCGGTACTTTAATTTTACGTTCTCTTTCAAAGTCGATTAATACAATTATCGAAAACCTTTCGGCGTCCTCAAATCATGTTTCCGCAGCATCTCAGCAAATCGCCTCCGCTTCGGTAGAGCTTTCTGAAGCGACGACCGAGCAGGCCTCCTCTTTAGAAGAAACGGTGGCGACAATCGAAGAATTGTCGTCGATGGTGAATGTCAATGCCAACAACGCTGGCCAAGCCTCTAAGCTTTCGAGTCAAGCCAGTGAAATCGTGTCTCGCGGTGAAAAAGAAATGAGTTCTTTGATTGCCTCCATGTCTGAGATTTCCGAGGACTCGAAGAAGATTTCCGACATTATCACCGTCATTGACGATATCGCCTTTCAGACGAATCTTTTGGCTCTGAATGCGGCTGTCGAAGCCGCTCGCGCCGGGGAACAAGGAAAAGGTTTTGCCGTCGTCGCCGAAGCAGTCCGGACTTTGGCACAAAGAAGTTCCATCGCCGCAAAAGACATTGCTGATTTGATTAAGTCTAGCGTCGGCAGAATTGAACATGGCAGCGTCCAAGTGGAAAAGAGCGGCGCCGTTCTTACGGAAATTCTTGGAGCGGTGACCAAGGTTGCTCATCTAAATCAGGAAATTTCTTCCGCAAGTACCGAACAGTCCAATGGCATTGGACAAATTAGTAAAGCGATGAATCAGCTAGATCAAGTGACTCAAGTCAACGCCGCTTCTTCTGAAGAAGCCGCCGCTTCGGCTGAAGAATTGTCCGCCCAGGCAGAAAGCTTGAAGAATGTGATTTCAACTCTGGTCGAAGTTATTAAAGGCAAGACCCACGAGGAAAGCCCCATGGGAAAGGCTTCCCTAGAGACTCCTCGGGCCTCGCGATCTAAGATGGCGACGCCCGTGTCATCACGAATCAAGGCCGAACTCGCCTCTTCAAAAAAGAATGAAGATTTACTTCCTCTGGATTCAGCAAGCTAGGTTTAACGAAAGGGGCTTTTTCAAAAGCCCCTTTTATATCATCAAACGAATTACAAAGCCGCCTTGGCCAGCATCATCACATGTGAACGAATATCTTTAGGCCATTTAGAAATCAGCTTTTTAAAGTTCTCCCCATCTTTAGCAAACAAACAGCGAAGAGCCTCTTCGTACCCAGGAAGATCCCCCGCCATTACCGTCATAAATTTGTATGT